>NZ_RCOB01000002.1:7176-39645 GCF_004307665.1 Pseudomonas sp. Sample_16 | reverse complement strand
ATCACTATCAGCAGACCAAAAACCTGCTGGTGAGCTACGACATCAATCCGCTGGGTTTCTTCTGATCCCACACGAAACCGTGTAACGGCCATCGCGGGCAAGCCTTGCTCCTACAGGATCGGACACTACCTGTAGGAGCAAGGCTTGCCCGCGATTTGGCCGTCTCTGACACCCCGCGCACCCCCTACCAAATCACCCCGCCAACTCCTTCGAAAGTAGCATTCGGGCACTCAACGCCCCATGCATTAATGGCTCTACCGGAATCACCCGGCACAAGAAGAGGAATGACCCATGTGGACTAAACCCGCGTTTACCGATCTGCGCATTGGCTTCGAAGTGACGATGTATTTCGCCAACCGTTGATTGACCACCCGGCCAGCCGCTGTGTTGGCCGGGCCTGCCTTCCGGAGCATCCGCCATGCATATCCGCGTTCTTGGTTCCGCCGCTGGCGGAGGTTTCCCGCAGTGGAACTGCAACTGCCGCCAGTGCGCCGGTGTGCGCGATGGCAGCTTGCGGGCGCAGCGTCGTACGCAGTCGTCGATTGCCTTGAGTGACGACGGTGTGGAGTGGGTACTGTGCAATGCGTCACCGGACATCCGCGCGCAACTCGAGAGTTTTGCCCCGATGCAACCGGCGCGGCGCCTGCGTGACAGCGCCATCGCCGGCATCGTGCTGCTGGACAGCCAGATCGACCATTGCACCGGTTTGCTCAGCCTGCGCGAAGGCTGCCCGCATGACGTGTGGTGCACCGAGCGCGTGCATCGGGACCTGAGCAGCGGTTTCCCGTTGTTCACCATGCTTGAGCACTGGAACGGCGGTTTGCACTGGCAACCGCTGAGCCTCGATCGCCAGCCGTTCCATATTCCGGCCTGCGGGCATTTGCGATTTCACGCGATACCGCTGGTGAGCAATGCGCCGCCGTACTCGCCCAATCGTGGCAACCCGCAACCGGGCGATACCATTGGCCTGTTCATCGAAGATGTGCGCAGCGGCGCCTCGTTGTTCTATGCGCCGGGCCTTGGCCAGATTGACGATGAAGTCCTGGGCTGGATGCAACGTGCCGATTGCCTGCTGCTGGACGGCACCCTGTGGCGCGACGACGAGATGCTTATCTGCGAAGTTGGCCAGAGCCTGGGCAGCGACATGGGGCACCTCCCGCAAAGCGGCCCCGGCGGGATGCTGGAGTTGATGGAGGGTTTCAACCGCCAGCGCAAGGTGCTGATCCACATCAACAACACGAACCCGATCCTTGATGAAGACTCGGCCGAGCGGGCTTTGCTGGAGCGGCGGGGGATTGAAGTGGCTTATGACGGCATGAGTATTGAGCTGTAGCGAAGGACGCCTTCGCGGGCAAGCCCGCTCCCACAGGTTTTGTGGACACTGCCGAACCCTGTGGGAGCGGGCTTGCCCGCGAAGAGGCCGGAACAGACACCGAAGATTCCCGGAGACCCGCAATGACCGACACACCCATGTCCCCCAGCGAGTTCGAAGCCGCCCTGCGTGCCAAGGGCGCCTACTACCACATCCACCATCCATTCCATCAAGCCATGTACGCCGGCCGCGCCAGCCGCGAGCAGATCCAGGGTTGGGTCGCCAATCGTTTCTATTATCAGGTCAACATCCCGCTCAAAGACGCCGCGATTCTCGCCAATTGCCCGGACCGCGACGTGCGTCGGGAATGGCTGCAACGGATTCTCGACCACGATGGCGTTCCCGGCAGCGAGGGCGGTATCGAAGCCTGGTTGCGTCTTGGCGAAGCGGTAGGTTTGGATCGCGAGCAAATCCTGTCCCAGGAATTGGTGCTGCCTGGCGTGCGTTTTGCGGTGGACGCCTACGTCAATTTCGCCCGTCGCGCCTGTTGGCAGGAAGCGGCCAGCAGTTCATTGACCGAGTTGTTCGCGCCACAGATCCATCAATCGCGGCTCGACGCCTGGCCGACCCATTACCCGTGGATCGACACCGCCGGCTATGACTATTTCCGCACGCGCTTGAGCCAGGCCAGACGCGATGTCGAACACGGGTTGCGCATCACGTTGACGCACTACGTGACCGCCGAGGGGCAGCAGCGGATGCTGCAGATCCTGCAATTCAAGCTCGACGTGCTGTGGAGCATGCTCGATGCCATGAGCATGGCCTACGAGCTCGAACGCCCGCCGTATCATACGGTCACCGACGATAAGGTCTGGCACCGGGGGATCGCGTTGTGAACCTGATCAACCGTCAGCAGTCACCCGCCCTGCGTCGGGGTTTTCGCCTGCAATGGGAGCCCCGACAGGACTGCCACGTGCTGCTTTATCCCGAAGGCATGATCAAGCTCAACGCCAGTGCCGGGCAGATTCTCAACCTGGTGGATGGTCAACGTAGCGTGGCGGCGATCATCGAACAACTGAGTGCGAACTTCCCCGGCGTACCCGGAATCGACGAAGACGTGCTGGCGTTTCTGGAGGTGGCCCATGCGCAGTTCTGGATCGAATGAGGCGCTTCCCGGACCGCCCTTGTGGCTGCTCGCCGAACTGACCTATCGCTGCCCGCTGCAATGTCCTTATTGCTCCAACCCACTGGATTTTGCCCGGCACGGCGAGGAGCTGAGCACGCAAGAATGGATTCGTGTGTTCCGCGAAGCGCGGGACATGGGCGCCGCGCAATTGGGCTTTTCCGGCGGTGAACCCTTGGTGCGCCAGGACCTCGCTGAACTGATCAAGGCCGCCCGGGACATGGGCTACTACACCAACCTGATCACCTCCGGCATTGGCCTGACCGAGCAGAAAGTTCGCGACTTCAAGATCGCCGGGCTGGATCACATCCAGATCAGCTTCCAGGCGGCCGACGAAGCGGTGAACAACATGCTCGCCGGCTCGCACAAGGCCTTTGCCCAGAAGCTCGCCATGGCCCGAACGGTGAAAGCCCAGGGCTATCCGATGGTGCTGAACTTCGTCACCCATCGGCACAACATCGACCGGATCGCGCAGATCATCGAGCTGTGCCTGGAGCTGGAGGCGGACTTTGTCGAATTGGCCACCTGCCAGTTCTACGGCTGGGCGGAACTCAACCGCGTCGGCCTGCTGCCCACCCGCGAGCAATTGCAGCGCGCCGAGCGCATCACTAACCAATACCGTGAACGCCTTGAAGCCCAGGGCCACCCGTGCAAGCTGATTTTCGTCACCCCGGACTATTACGAAGAACGCCCCAAAACCTGCATGAACGGCTGGGCCAACCTGTTTCTCGACATCACCCCGGATGGCACGGCCTTGCCCTGTCACAGCGCCCGACAATTGCCGGTAGCGTTTCCCAACGTGCGCGAACACAGCATCGCGCACATCTGGAACGACTCCTTCGGTTTCAATCGTTTTCGCGGCGATGACTGGATGAAAGAGCCGTGCCGCTCCTGCGATGAAAAACACAAGGACCTGGGCGGCTGCCGTTGCCAAGCCTTCATGCTGACCGGCGATGCGAGCAATGCCGACCCGGTGTGCAGCAAGTCGCCGCATCACGGGGTGATTCTCAAGGCCCGCGAAGAAGCCGAAACGTCGGGGGTGGGGATCGAGCACCTGACGTTGCGCAATGCGAAAGCTTCACAGCTGATCTACCGCGGCTAGCCTGGCGAGCGTCATGCTGTTCACATAAGGACAAACACCCGCGGCGAGGGAGCTTGTCGGATCGCCGCACCGTCCCACTGGACTGCGCAGCAGTCCCTTTTAGGGCCGCTTCGCGCCCCAGCGGGAGCAAGCTCCCTCGCCACAAGGGTGCGAACGTTCTTTTAGGTGAACAGCATGACCCTACAGGGGTGCGGCGGTGAGTCCGGATGGGCTACCCATTGGTCTGATTGCATTCGCAGCTGGATGGTTTAGTGTGGTTTCTACTTTCCAAAACAATAAAAACAGGCTTTCAAATGAGCCAGAGTCTCAACCAGCTGCGTAAATTCGTTTCGCCTGAAATCATCTTCGGTGCCGGCAGTCGGCATAGTGTCGGTAACTACGCCAAGACCTTTGGTGCGCGCAAGGTGCTGGTGGTCAGCGATCCCGGCGTAATCGCCGCCGGCTGGGTTGCCGATGTCGAAGCCAGCCTGCAAGCGCTGGGCATCGAATACTGCCTTTACAGTGACGTCTCACCCAACCCACGGGTCGAAGAAGTCATGCTCGGCGCCGAAATGTACCGGGAAAACCACTGCGACGTGATCGTTGCCGTCGGAGGTGGCAGCCCGATGGACTGCGGTAAAGGCATCGGCATTGTGGTTGCCCATGGCCGCAGCATTCTCGAGTTCGAGGGCGTCGACACCATTCGCGTGCCCAGCCCGCCGCTGATCCTGATTCCGACCACCGCCGGCACTTCGGCGGACGTCTCGCAATTCGTGATCATTTCCAACCAGCAGGAGCGCATGAAGTTTTCCATCGTCAGCAAAGCCGTGGTGCCAGACGTTTCGCTGATCGACCCGGAAACCACCCTGAGCATGGACCCGTTCCTGTCGGCCTGTACTGGTATCGACGCGTTGGTGCATGCCATCGAAGCCTTCGTGTCCACCGGCCATGGGCCGCTGACCGATCCGCATGCGCTGGAGGCCATGCGCCTGATCAATGGCAACCTGGTGCAGATGATCGCCAACCCGGGCGACATCGCATTGCGCGAGAAAATCATGCTGGGCAGCATGCAGGCCGGGCTGGCGTTCTCCAACGCCATCCTCGGTGCGGTGCATGCGATGTCCCACAGCCTCGGCGGCTTTCTCGATCTGCCCCATGGCTTGTGCAACGCGGTGCTGGTCGAGCATGTAGTGGCGTTCAACTACAACTCGGCGCCGGACCGTTTCAAGGTGATCGCCGAAACCCTGGGCATCGATTGCCGCGGCTTGAATCACCGGCAGATCTGTGGGCGTCTGGTCGAACACCTGATCGCCCTCAAACATGCCATCGGCTTTCACGAAACCCTCGGTTTGCATGGGGTCAGGACTTCGGACATTCCGTTCCTGTCACAGCATGCGATGGACGATCCCTGCATCCTGACCAACCCTCGCGAGTCCAGCCAGCGTGATGTCGAGGTTGTCTATGGCGAAGCCCTCTGACGAGCAGCAACGGGCGCTGGCCGGATTGCTCGGGCTGGGCAGCCATTCAGCGCGCAAGAGCCATTACCCGGAACTTGCCGCGCGTCTGGACGAGCTGGAGGCGGAGCGCAATCGCTACAAATGGCTGTTCGAAAACGCCGTCCACGGGATCTTCCAGGCCAGCCTGCAAGATGGCATGCGCGCCGCCAACCCGGCGTTGGCGCGCATGCTCGGCTACCAGAACCCACAGGAAGTGTTGTTCTCCCTGAGCGATCTGGCCAGTACCCTGTTCGTTGACGGCGTGCAGGAGCTGGAGAACATCGGCGAAATTCTCCGGCACCAAAGCAGTCTGCACGGCTATGAAACCCGGTTGCGGCGCAAGGATGGCAGTCATCTCGATGTCTTGATGAACTTGCTGCTCAAGCCCGGCCAGGAGGGACTGGTGGAGGGCTTTGTCGCTGACATCACCGAGCGCAAGTTGGCCCAGCAACATTTACAGCAACTCAATGACGAATTGGAACGACGGGTCACTGCGCGAACCGATGAGTTGCTCGAAGCCAACCGAAACCTTCAGCAGCAAATCACCCAGCGCAAGCAGATCGCCAAGGCCTTGCGCGACGCCCGCGATGCCGCCGAGGCCGCCAATCACAGCAAGGACAAGTACCTCGCCGCCGCCAGCCACGACCTGTTGCAACCGCTGAATGCTGCGCGGTTGCTGATTTCGACCTTGCGCGAGCGCACATTGCCGGAAGCCGAGCAGGTGCTGGTGGAGCGCACTCACCAGGCCCTGGAAGGGGCCGAGGACCTGCTGACCGATCTGCTCGACATTTCCCGGCTCGATCAGGCGGCGGTGAAACCAGACGTCGCCGCGTATCGCCTCGATGAACTGTTCGGGCCGCTGGTGTCGGAGTTCCAGTCGGTCGCTCAGGCGGCAGGCTTGAACCTGCGAGTGCACCACGTTGATTGCGCCATCAGCACCGATTTGCGCCTGATGACGCGGATCCTGCGAAACTTCCTCAGCAACGCCTGCCGCTACACCGATGAAGGCAGCATTTTGCTGGGCGCTCGGCGCCGCGGCGAAAGGTTGCGCGTGGAGGTTTGGGATACCGGACGCGGCATCGCCGCCGACCGGCTCGATTCGATTTTCCTCGAGTTCAATCAGCTGGACGTCGGCCGTGCTGCCGACCGCAAGGGCGTGGGCCTGGGGCTGGCGATCGTTGAGCGTATCGCCAAGATCCTTGGCTACAAAGTCGATGTGCATTCGGTGCCGGGCCGCGGTTCGATGTTCAGCATCGAGGTGCCGCTGTCCGATGAAGTTCCGTTACCGGTGAGTCAGGCAGTGCCGCTGCCTGGCACTGGCAACCCGTTGCCGGGACGCCGTCTGCTGGTGCTGGACAATGAAGTGAGTATTCTCCAAAGCATGAGCGCATTGCTCGGGCAGTGGGGCTGTGATGTGGTGATCGCCACCGATGAAGCGTCGGCGCTGGCGGCGTTGCAGGGGCGGGCGCCGGAATTGATTCTGGCGGACTATCACCTTGATCACGGGGTGGTCGGCTGTGACGTGGTGCGGCATTTGCGCGAGCATTTCCAGCACAACATTGCGGCGGTGATCATCACGGCAGACCGCACCGACCATTGTCGGCGGGCATTGCAGCGACTCAACGCACCGTTGCTGAACAAACCGGTGAAGCCGGGCAAGTTGCGGGCGGTATTGAGTCAGCTATTGGGCTAGTGCTACTGGAGCGCTCGATATTGCAGGCTGAAAGCCAATTGCGTGGTTTGACCTTGCTCCAGCAAGCGTAATCCCGGCCTACCGGGCAGATGATGTGCGTTGACGGGATGGCTGACCGGTTCGATACAGAAAAAGTCCAGGCCGACGGGGCAGTACAGCAGGTAATAACTGCTGTCGGTGGCCTGGCATTCCAGCTCATAACCGAGGTCCGGTTGCTGGATCAGGCAGCGACCATCCCATTCGCAGAAGCCATTGTCGACCAGGGTTTCGGGCAACGCGTTGAGTTGCTGGAAGTCCCATTGTGCGGGTACTGAGCTCAAGTGGGTCGGCAATTTCGTCGAATCGCAGAACCACACCTGGCGAGCCGGCGCCAGCAACCGGGTGTTGGCGGTGCGCGGCAGATACGGATGCAGCCCAAGACCATGCCAGACGGCTTGTTCGGCCTGATGCGTCACGCTCAGTTCAATGCTCAGCTTGCCATCGTCCAGATGGAAGCGCTGACGGGCGCAGTAGGCAAAAGGGCAGGCGCTGTCGAGTTGCAGGACCACTTCATTGGCGGTTGACGAAACCACCTGCCACGGTTGCTGCCAGGCACTGCCATGAATCGGCAGCGGATCGGTGAGGCTGTTGGGTGTCAGGGCGAGCCAGCCATCGGGGCAGTCGAAACCGCCTTCGGCAATCCGGTTCGACCAGGGCACCAGAGGAAAACAGCCCAGTTTGCCGGGCAAGCCGGTATTGAGGGCGTGAGCGTCGGCGTGGCGCAACAACGGTTGACCCGTGCTGCGCACGGTCCAATTGACAATGCTGCCGCCCAGTTCAGGGGCGAGGGTGAGGCGGGTGAACGGGTCTTCGAGTTCGAGCAGGGTTGGCGACATGGTAACCAGCTGTAGAAATGTTGGACGGGACAACAATGAAATCCTCTGTAGAAGCACGGCTTGCCGGCGATGGCATGCGTGAGTTCGCTATCGCCGGCAAGCCGTGCTCCTGCAGGACAAGGATTACAACACCAGATGCGGCAACCACAGCGACAGCGCAGGAATGTAAGTCACGGCCATCAGCACCAGGAACAGCACGCCGTAGAACGGCAGCAGTGCCTTGACGGTCGATTCGATACTGACTTTACCCACGGCCGACCCCACGAAGAGTACCGCACCCACCGGCGGTGTTATCAATCCGATCCCCAGGTTCACCAGCATGATCATGCCGAACTGTACCGGGTCCACACCAATGCCCAGGATCACCGGCATCAGGATCGGCGTCAGGATCAGGATCAGCGGCGCCATGTCCATCACGGTGCCCAGCAACAGCAACATGACGTTGATGCACATCAGGATCACGTAACGGTTGTCCGACAGCGTCAGGAACATCGTGGTGATTTTCGCCGGGATCTGCATCAGCGTCATGATGTAGCCGAAGCTGGCGGCAAAGCCAATCAGGATCATCACGATCGAAATCGTGCGCACCGTGCGATGCATCAGTTTCGGCAGTTCGCTCCACTTGTAGTCGCGGTAGATGAACATGGTCACGAAGAATGACCACAGCACGGCGATGGCCGCCGATTCGGTCGCGGTGAAAATCCCCGAGAGAATGCCGCCAAGGATGATCACCATCGCCATCAGGCCCCACAGCGCTTCGCCGCAGATCTTCAGCGCTTCGCGCATCGGAATGACTTCGCCCTTGGGGTAGTCGCGTTTCTTGGCGAAGATCAGGCACAGCACCATCAGGCACGCGCTCATCAGCAGGCCCGGCACCACACCGGCCATGAACAACGAGGCAATCGACACCGTGCCGCCAGCCGCCAGCGAGTAGAGCACCGAGTTGTGGCTAGGTGGGGTCAGCAGGGCTTGTACCGAACCGCTGACGGTGACCGCCGTGGCGAATTCACGGGGATAGCCGCGACGCTCCATCTCTGGAATCAGTACCGAACCGACCGAAGCGGTGTCCGCCACCGAAGAACCGGAGATCGCCCCGAAGAAGGTCGAGGCCATGATGTTGACCAGCGACAAGCCGCCGCGCACGAAGCCCACCAGCACACCGGCGAACGCCACCAGGCGGCGGGACATGCCACCCTCGGCCATGATCGCGCCGGCTAGTACAAAAAACGGAATCGCCAGCAGGGAGAATTTGTTCACGCCCCCGGCCACTTGAATCATCAGTGCCTGGAACGGAATGTCGATCCAGAATGCGCCGATCAGCGCAGAGAGCCCCAGCGCATAGGCTACAGGCATGCCGATCAGGATTAGCGCGATGAAACTGCCCAGCAGAATAAAAGCGTCCATTCAGGCAGCCCCTTCGTTTTCTTCAACGAGGTCGAAACGCACGACCCGACGGTTGCTCTGGTCGCCGAGCAAGAGTTTTTCCAGGACAAAGATCAGCGTCAACACGCCGCCCACCGGAATCGGCATGTAGGTGATGCCCACACGCAGCGTCGGCAGGGCACTCATGAACTGGTTCCAGGTCGACAGACACAGCTTGGTGCCCCAGATCGCCATGAACAGGCTGATGGTGGCCATCAACAGTTGAGAAAACACCCCCACAGCCTTGCGCGTATTCGGTTGCATACGGTCAGTGAGCATCGCCACCGCCATGTGCGAACCGGAGCGGTAGCTGGCGGCGGCGCCGATGAAAGTGAACACCATCATCAGTAGAATTGCCGTGGGCTCAGGCCAGCTTGAGCCGGTGCCAAGCACGTAGCGGGCAAATACACCCCAAGGGATGATCATGGAAATGGCCAGGACCGACAGGCCCGCGACCCAGATGCAGGCCATGTAAATCCTGTCGTTGATGCGCAACAGCAGATTCTTCATCGGATTTCACCGTAACCGGGCGCGCACTGACACATACCATCGTCTGTGGCGCCGGGCCTTTCTTGAATGCAGGGAGGGTTACTGAACGGCTTCGATGCGCTTGATCAGGTCGGCGTAAGGCGCGCCGTATTTTTCGCGAACCGAGGCGGTTGCTTCGTAGAAAGGTTTTTTGTCGACGGTGATGAACTCGACCCCGGCAGCCTTGAGCTTTTCTTCGCTGCTGGCGGATTTTGCATCCCACAGGGTGCGTTCCTGGGCCTGCGCGGCTTTGGCGGTCTTCTTCACCAGGGCCTGTTGTTCCGGCGTGAGTTTGTTCCAGGTGATTTTCGACATCACGATCGGCTCAGGCAGGATCAGGTGGCCGGTCAGGCTGTAGAACTTGGCGTTCTGGTAGTGGTTGTGTTCGAGCAGCGTCGGCGGGTTGTTTTCCGCGCCGTCGATCACCCCGGTCTGCAAGGCGCTGAAGATTTCGCCAGTGTCCATCGCAATACCGTTGCCGCCCATGGCGTTGATGGTTTCGATGAACATCGGGTTGCCTTGAACGCGGATCTTCATGCCCTTGAGGTCTTCCAGGCTGCGTACCGGTTTCTTGGTGTAGATGTTGCGGGTGCCGCCATCCATCCAGGCCAGGGCCACCAGGTTGAATTCGGAGTTGGTGATTTTGTCGAGGATCTCGTCGCCGACTTCACCGTCGATGACCTTGCGCATGTGCGCCTGGTCGCGGAACACGAACGGCATGTTGAACACGTTCACATCCGGCACCACCGGCCCGACGATGCCGAGGCTGACCCGGGCCATCTGGATGGCGCCGACCTGGGCTTGTTCGACCACTTCTTTTTCCGAGCCGAGCACGCCGCCGGCGAACATCTTGAAAGTCAGTTTGCCGTCGCTGTCGGCCACCAGGGTTTTACCCAGTTGCTCTTCAGCCACGACGGTCGGATAACCGGCGGGATGAATGTCGGCGAATTTGATTTCCAGTGCGTGGACGGCGCTGCTGAGGGTGAAGGCGAGTGGGAGTGCAGCGGCGAGCAAGGTGCGTTTGAAGTTCATGGGGGTGTCTCCGGTTTTGTTGTTTTTTTTATTCAAGGCACAGCGGTGCAGCAGAAGCGTCAGCTTATGAATCCGGTTGGCGAGGGGTTGAATGGGGGTTCGGGCAAGCCTCTGACACCAGCGTCGAGAGCAAACACGCCGCCGGCCAGGGACTGGTCGTCATGGTCGTCACCCGGGCGAATCGAGGTCACGAACAAGGTGTCCAGACGACTGCCACCGAAGGCGCACATGGTGGGTTTTTTCACCGGTACGCTGAGTGAGCGGTCAAGACGGCCGTCAGGGGTAAAACGATGGATCAAGCCGGCGTCGTTGGCGCAAATCCAGTAGCAGCCGTCGGCATCCACCGCCGCGCCGTCGGGGCGTCCGTCGAAGTGGTTCATATCGACGAACACTCGGCGGTTGGACGGAGTGCCACTGGCGGTGTCGTAGTCGAAGGCCCAGATCAATTGCACGTTGGGGTGCGAATCCGACAGGTACAGGGTCTTGCCGTCCGGGCTGAAACCCAGGCCATTGGGCACGATGAAGCCGTTCAGTTGTGCCTCGAGCGGCCCACGCTGCCCGGCGCTGTAGCGATAGAGCGCACCGTCGGCCGCATTGGCGCCCATGTTCAGCACCATGCTGCCGGCCCAGAAACGTCCCTGGCGGTCGCAGCGGCCATCGTTGAGGCGCATGTCGGGGCGGGCGTGATCGACGACAGCCAGTAACTCGCTGTCGAGACTGCCGTCGTTGTGCGTGTGCAAATGGAAGAAGCCGCTCTCCATGCCGGCGACCCAACCACCGTCGCGATGACGGGCGATGCAGGCAAGCATTTCCGGGGTTTTCCAGGCATGGACGTGCCCGGTATCGGCGCTCCAGCGTTGCAGGCCACCGGCAGGAATATCGACCCAGTACAGGGCATTTTCCTCGGGGACCCACACCGGGCTTTCACCGACGGCGTTACGGGCATCGACAATCAATTCGGCTTGCATGGCAACTCATTCCCTTGGGTTTTTGTTGTGGGATCAAGTGGTAAGCGTTCTGGCTTCAGTCACCGAACGGGCCGGCTGCGCAAAAAGCACCGCCCTGATAGACCCGCGCCGGATCATCAGCGGCCGGCATTGGCTGCGCTTCGATTTTTTCGCGGAACACTTCGGAGCTGTCCTGTGGGACGTAGCCCAGGTGGGCGGCGTAGCGGTTGTCCCACCAGATGTCTTTGTTGTCGGACATTCCGTACACCACGGTGTGTCCGACGTTGGGGGTGTACAGCGCGCGTTCGAGCAATTGGGTCAGATCGTCGAAGCTCAGCCAGGTGCTCATCATCCGGCGGTTATGCGGCTCCGGGAACGACGAGCCGATGCGCACGCTGACGGTCTCGATGCCATAGCGATCGAAGTAAAACGTGGCCATGTCTTCGCCGTAGGACTTGGACAAGCCGTAGTAGCTGTCCGGGCGACGAGGCGAGTGGGCATCGATGACTTCGTCTTGCTTGTAGAACCCGATAACGTGGTTGGAGCTGGCAAAGATCACGCGTTTGACGCCATGCCGGCGTGCCGCTTCGTAGATGTGGAACACGCCGCAGATGTTGGCGCCGAGGATCTGCTCGAACGAGTGCTCGGTGGACACGCCACCGAAGTGCAGGATGGCGTCCACGCCTTCGACCAGTTGATGCACGGCTTGCTTGTCGGCGAGGTCGCAGGGCACCACTTCTTCGCGGTCATCGATGGCCGGGGCGATCTCGGCGATATCCGACAGGCGAATGACGTTGGCATACGGGCGCAGGCTTTCGCGCAAGACTTTGCCCAGGCCACCGGCGGCGCCGGTCAGCAGCAGGCGATTGAAGGGCGTTTGGGCGGTTGCAGTGGTCGTCATGGGAATCCCTGAACAAGCGGTTATTGTTATTGGTTCGTTGTAGGTTGTCGTACGACTACGCAGGAGTATCGTTAGGCTTTCTGTATCTTGTCAACGCGACTTTGGTGGAAATTGACGGAGGGTTAAATCGGCATCCATTGATCCTGTGGCGAGGGAGCTTGCTCCCGCTCGGCCGCAGAGCAGTCTTGAACGCAGACACAGCGGGACTATTGGAAGTTTGCAGGGGGCCGCTGCGCGACCCAGCGCGAGCAAGCTCCCTCGCCACAGTCCCTCGCCACAGTGCTTCTGTGCCTGCAATCAATCTCCCTTACAACAACGAAATCGGATAGCTGATGAACAAGCGGTTCTCATCGAATTCGTTGGTGCTGAAACTCTTGCGGATGCTCGCGTTGCGCCATTTGACGTTGAGGTTCTTCAACGGCCCGCTCTGCACTGTGTAGGCCAGTTCCGATTCGCGACCCCATTCCTTGCCGTCAGTGATGGTGCCGGTGTGCACGTTGTCGCCGCTGATGTAGCGGTTCATCAGGGTCAGGCCCGGAACGCCCAAAGCGACGAAGTTGTAGTCGTGACGTACCTGCCAGGATTTTTCCTTGGCGTTGTCGTAGCTGGAGTTGTAGCTGTCGTTGGCCAGGGTGCCGCCGCTGGTGCCGTTGACGCGCATCCACGCATCGTCACCGCTGAGTTTCTGCAAGCCGACATAAAAGGTATGGCCACCGTACTTGGCCGAGAGCAGGGCGAATGCAGTCTTGTTGTCGAGATCACCCGCCAGCGCGCTGCCGTCTTCCTTGCCGATGAAGTAGCCAAGGTTGGCACCCAGGGTCCAGGCACCGATGGGTTGACTGTGGCTCAGGTTGAAATACTGCTGTTGGTAAAGGTCGCTGAGTTCGGCGTACCACACGCCGACCTGGGTGCGCTTTTCGTTGAACGCATATTCACCACCGCCGAAGTTGAAGCGGTCGGAACTGAAGGCCGCCGATCTGCCGTTCATGAACATGTCTTCCATGCTCGCATCGTTGCGCGGACTGTTCTGGCGGAACTGGCCACCGTAAAGGGTCAGGCCGCTGATTTCGGTGGAAGTCACCTGGCCGCCCTGGAAGGTTTGCGGCAGCGAACGACCGTCGTCGGAGCGCAGGATCGGCAGCACCGGCATCCACTCGCCGACTTTCAACTCGGTTTTCGACACTTTGCCTTTGAGCGCTACACCCAGGCGCCCGAAGTTATCGGCGGGGCGGCCGTCACTGTGGATCGGCAGCAGTTGCGTACCACCGGTGCCTTTGCCGCCGTCGAGCTTTTGCGAGTACATCCCCAGCACGTCCACACCGAAGCCGATCGGGCCTTGGGTAAAACCGGACTTGGCGTCGAGGATGAAGTTCTGCGTCCACTCTTCGGCCTTGCCCTGAGGATAGGCAGGGTTGGTGTAGTTACGATTGAAGTAGGCATTGCGCAGGTTCAGCGTGGCTTTGGCGTCATCGGTAAAGCCTTCGGCCTGGCTGGTCATGGGCAGGGCGAGGGCCAGGCTGCTGCAACCGATCAGGCTGAGGGTGTGGCGACGGGCGAAGGTGGGGTGTGAACTACGGATGGACGAATTGCGCGCGTGTTTGCTCACTGTGACGTTCCCTTTCTTTTTTGTTTTTATTGTTTGTCATACGTCGTCGTACAACATTGGCGGCGATTATTTACGGGACGTTTCAGAGTTGTCAATCGGAAGTTATACGATGACTCGCGCAGCTGATAGGAGGTTGATTCTCGTTTTGCCCTGTCGCCCCAAGCCAGAGCGGGTGATAGTCTTGTTTAACGCTGTTGTCAGGGAGCCCTTATGGGCAATCACAAGATCGAGATTCGTCGCAGTAACGTCGAGAAAATCCTGCTGGGGGCCGAAAAGGTCTTCGCCGAGAAAGGTTTCGGCAGCACCGCCATGGCCGATATCGCCGCCGAAGTAGACCTTCCGCGCTCCAACCTGCATTACTACTTCAGCACCAAGACCGAGTTGTACAGCGCGGTTTTGTTCGACCTGCTGGAAGTCTGGAAGCAGGACGCGCTGTGCTTCGAGATGTTCGACGACCCGCGCGTAGTACTCAGCAGCTACATCCGGGCAAAAATGAACCATTCGCGCAGCCGTCCGTATGGCTCGAAAGTCTGGGCCAACGAAATCATCCACGGTGCGCCGACCTTGGGCGTAGCGCTGGATGCGAGCCTGTATGACTGGGCCAAGATGAAAGAAGCGAAGATCCGCCAGTGGGTGGACGACAAACGCATCCTGCCGGTGGAGCCTTCAAGCCTGCTCTACATGATCTGGGCCTCGACCCAGCACTACGCCGACTTTGACCACCAGGTGAACATCCTCAATGACCATCAACCGCTGTCGGACATGCAGTTCGAGCGGGCGATACAGACGGTGACCAGTGTGATTTTGCGGGGGATCGGGTTGGAGCCGTAGGTCGGAATCCAGCGGCTCCTGCAGCCAAGGGGTCAGCTTCTGACCTGTTTGGTGGAATTAATTAATTCCCGCATGTTGTCTCGTTTAATTATATTGCTTTTCCTTTGTAATGCGTTTTTGAAATTGGCTCGTGCGCTTGCTGTAGTACTTTGGTCAAGATTTTTTTTTATTTCTGAAAGTTCCTTGCTCTGCTTTGGAGTGCCGGTGGCAATGAAGTCTGGGTTTTTCTTCTTGAGGGCGTCATATTTTTCTCCAATGTCTTTGAGTTTTGCGATGTGTCTAGTACTTCTGCTAGGTTGAGCACTTAATCTTGGTCCGCGAGTAGTCGCTGGAAGCTCTAGTATTGGGACGCGATGGGCGGGCGTTCGACCAAGTCCGGGCTGCTGCAAACTGGTGGGGGACTGATCAGTTAGTGAGTTCAGTATTGGGTTGCTATTTGTTGAAATAGGCGAACTGACTGCGCTGGATGTTTGTGATTGGGCTTTGATTATAGAACTATGTTTAGTGATTACTGAACCACGCTCAGGCCTAATGATCACCGATGCGCGAGAACGGTTGAATAGGGTAGTAAGAACGTGGAGTTTACCATTTCCAGTAGGATCAAAAAAATTTATCGGATCATTTTCGCAATAAGCATAAGAGTTAATTCCCCCGTCATCAAAAGGACTCAGCTCATCCGGGCTATTGAATCGCATCAACACAGGATTATAAAATCGATTGCCATGGCCTAATGGATAATGGCCCGTAATGTCGTCAGGATACTCACCATTAAACCCGAATAAACGACTTAAGCCGCTGACATTCGGGTGATGGCCGTAGGCGGTATAGGAAAATTTCCGAGAATTAACTGGCGAAAGGGATTGCAGCAACGAGTGCGCCTGATCGGTCACCAAAAGCGTTTTTTCGGTAACCCCTGCTTCACTTTGTTGCTGCGCCAACAGTTGAGCTCCATGGCGCAGGATTGTTCGTTGCGTCTGCTGTCCCAGCTCGGTAGTCAGGTGGTTCACTTGATAAAAACGCTGTGTGCTGTTACCCGCCAGTAGCCCGACGCCCGTGAGGCGGTCGAGTGGGTCGTATTGATAGCGGCAAAGAATGTTCAATGATGAGTCCGACATATCGAGATCCACGCTGGCGAATTGACTGTGCGTTAGCATCGAAGATATGTCGAGTGGCGTCTACTAGCAGAACTGATAGGTAAGGAGTCTGGAAGTTGGTGTTGTAGCGCTGGCCTCATCGCGGGCAAGCCCGCTACCACAGTGGTTTATGGCGTACTCAAATGCTGTGTACACCAGCGATCCCTGTGGGAGCGACTGTCTTCCCCTGCCATTCGTCACCGCCATTCAGTGCCGTCCCGCAACATGATACGGATTGCGCGGATCATGGTTCCAGTCCAGAAACGGCTTGCCGCTGTCCACGGGCACCATCTCGATACAATCCTGCACCGGGCAGGTGATCTGGCATAGATTGCAACCCACACATTCTTCATCGATCACTTCATAACGATGGGTCCCGTCGGGATTTTTCAGGCTGGCCACGGCCTGGTGCGAGGTGTCTTCGCAGGCGATGTGGCAACGACCGCAACCGATACAGGCCTGCTGGTCGATTTTCGCAATCACTTGATAGTTGATGTCCAGGTATTTCCAGTCCGTGGTGTTGGCCACCGCGCGCCCGGAAAACTGCGCGATGCTGGTGTAGCCCTGGCTGTCCATCCAGCGCGACAGCCCGTCCTTCATCTCCTCGACAATCCGGAAACCGTGGAGCATCGCCGCGGTGCAGACCTGCACCGAACCACAGCCCAACGCGATGAATTCCGCGGCGTCGCGCCAGTTGCCGATGCCGCCGATGCCACTGATCGGCAGGCCATGGGTCTGCGGGTCGCGGGCAATTTCGGCGACCATGTTCAGGGCAATCGGCTTGACCGCCGACCCGCAATAACCGCCGTGAGTGCTTTGGCTGCCGACCATGGGGTTGGCGACCATGCGCTCCAGGTTAACGCTGGTGATGGAGTTGATGGTGTTGATCAGCGACACCGCATCCGCACCGCCACGGTGAGCCGCGCGGGCGGCGACGCGGATGTCGGTGATGTTCGGCGTGAGCTTGACGATCACCGGCAGCGAGCAATACGTCTTGCACCAACGGGTGACCTGTTCGACGTATTCCGGCACCTGGCCGACCGCCGCACCCATGCCGCGTTCCGGCATGCCGTGGGGGCAACCGAAGTTCAACTCGATACCGTCGGCGCCCGTGGCCTCTACCAGCGGCAGAATGTGTTTCCAGGACTCTTCGACGCAAGGCACCATCAACGACACGATCAACGCGCGGTCCGGCCAATCCTTTTTCACTTGGGTGATTTCCCGCAGGTTGATCTCCAGCGAGCGGTCGGTGATCAGTTCTATGTTGTTGAAACCCAGCACTTCACGGTTCGGCCCGAAATGCGCCGAATAGCGTGACGATACGTTCACCGCCGCCGGGTCTTCACCCAGGGTTTTCCAGACCACACCGCCCCAGCCCGCCTCGAAGGCGCGGACCACGTTGTAAGCCTTGTCGGTCGGCGGCGCGGAGGCCAGCCAGAACGGATTGGGCGACTTGATGCCAGCGAAGACAATCGACAGATCGGCCATTTACGCAGCCTCCACGTTGAGCATCAGTTGAGTGTTGATTGCTTCGGCGGCGCGCTTGCCGTGTTGCACCGCTTGTACGGTCAGGTCCTGGTCGAGGCTGGTGCAATCGCCACCGGCATACACCCCGGGAATGCTGGTGCGCAGATTTTCATCGACTTCGATGCGCTCGCCCTGACGCTTGAGTTCACGGGCCAATGGGTCGGCGAGGGCGCTGCCGTCAAAGGCCTGGCCGATGGCTTTGAAGATGGCGTCGGCGGCTAGTTCGAACGTTTCGCCGGTGGTTTGCAGGCGTCCTTCGACCAGATGGGTGCGGGCGAATCGCATGCCGCGCACCCGGCCAGCGTCATCGAGCAGCACTTCTTGCGGTTGGGCCCAGGTCAACAAGCGCACTTGATTGGCCTTGGCGATGTCTTGCTCATGCAGGGTGGCGCCCATGTCCTCGACGCCACGGCGGTACACCAGGTTGACATCGTGAGCACCGAGGCGGGCCATTTGCACGGCCATGTCAATGGCGGTGTTGCCTGCGCCGAGGACGATGCAATGCTCGGCAAGCGGTAGCTGGGTGAGGTCATCGGCCTGGCGCAGTTCGCGGATGTAATCGGTCGCGGCCAGAAGCCCCGGTGCGTCTTCGTGGGCCAGCCCCAGTTGCTTGCTCGCTGCCAGACCGAGGCCGAGAAACACCGCGTCGAATTGTTGATGCAGCTCGCTCAGGCTCAGGTTGTCACCGAGTTTTTGTCCGTGACGGATTTCGATGCCGCCGATCTGCAGCAGAAAATCCAGTTCCTTTTGCGCGTAGTCGTCCACCAGTTTGTACTTGGCGATCCCGTATTCGTTAAGTCCGCCAGCCTTGTCCCGGGCCTCGAAAATGACCACGTCATGCCCGTGCATGGCACTGCGGTGCGCACAGGACAGCCCGGCCGGACCGGCGCCGACCACGGCGATGCGTTTGCCGGTTGCGGCGGCGCGGGGGAACGGGTGCTCACTGAAGTGCGCGTTGTCCACGGCATAGCGCTGCAACAGGCCTATCAGTACCGGCGCACATTCGTGGGCGTTGTTGCGCACGCAGGCTTGCTGGCAAAGGATTTCCGTCGGGCAAACCCGGGCGCAGCTGCCGCCGAGAATGTTGGCCGAGAGGATTTTCTGCGCCGCACCTTGCACGTTTTCCTGCTGGATATTGCGGATGAACGAAGGAATATCGATTTCGCTCGGGCAGGCGTTCACGCACGGCGCGTCGTAGCAATACAGGCAGCGCGAGGCCTCCAGATGCGCCTGGCGATCATTGAGCGGGGGCGCCAGATCGGTGAAATGGCCGGCGAGGGCGGCGGCGCTCTCATCGGGGTGCGGGAGATGGTCGAGGGTCTTGATCACGGTTTCTGGCCTCACGGTGAATTGAGGTGCTGCCTCTGAACGGGCACTGTTCTTTGTTTCACCCTGTGGCGAGGGAGCTTGCTCCCGCTGGGTGGCGAAGCCGCCCCAAATCCGGCCTGCTGCGCAGTCCAGCGGGAGCAAGCTCCCTCGCCACAGGAAATCGGGTCAGCGCTTCACGGGCACAGGCTGATTCAACTCCGCCCGCTTGCTCAGCAAATCAAACACCGCCGGATACGCCGGCCGTTCGATATAGCGCCCGGCACCCCGTTCTGCGCGCAGGTCGCCATCGGCCCAGACCACGCGTCCCTGGCTGATGGTATGGCTCGGCACGCCGCGCACGGTCTTGCCTTCGAAGATGTTGAAGTCGACCTGCTGGTGATGGGTCTTGGCGGAAATGGTCCGCGTGCCCAGCGGGTCCCACAGCACCAGATCGGCATCGGCGCCGACCCGGATCGCGCCTTTGCGCGGATAGAGGTTGAAGATCTTCGCGGTGTTGGTGGACGTCAGCGCGACGAATTGCTGCATCGAAAAGCGCCCGGTATTCACACCTTCATCCCACAGCACCGCCATGCGGTCTTCGATACCGGCCGTGCCGTTGGGGATTTTGCTGAAGTCATCCTTGCCCGCGGCTTTTTGCTCGGCGCAGAAACAGCAATGATCGGTGGCGGTCGTGTGCAGGTTGCCCGCTTGCAAGCCATGCCAGAGCGCCTCTTGATGACCCCGAGGGCGGAACGGCGGACTCATCACGTAGCCAGCGGCGGTCTGCCAGTCCGGGTGCTGATAGACGCTGTCGTCCAGCAACAAGTGCCCGGCCAGCACTTCGCCGTAGACCGGTTGGCCCTTGGCCCGGGCGTAGGTGATTTCATCGAGGGCTTCCTTGGTCGAGACATGCACCAGATACAGCGGCGTGCCGAGGGTTTCGGCAATGCGGATCGCCCGGCTCGCGGCTTCGCCTTCAACTTGCGAAGGGCGCGACAGCGGATGCGCTTCCGGCCCGGTCATGCCCTGGGCCATCAGTTTGCGTTGCAGGTGATAGACCAACTCACCGTTTTCGGCATGCACGGTGGGCACCGCACCCAATTCCAGGCAGCGCTCGAAACTCGCCACCAGGGTGTCATCGGCGGCCATGATTGCGTTCTTGTAAGCCATGAAATGCTTGAAGCTATTGACCCCATGGTGGATCACCAACTCAGCCATCTCTTCACGGACCTGCTCGCTCCACCAGGTAATGGCCACATGAAAGCCGTAGTCGGAGGCTGACTTCTCGGCCCAGCCACGCCACTGATGGAACGCCTCCATCAAGGACTGCTGCGGATTGGGAATCACAAAGTCGATGATCGACGTGGTACCGCCGGCCAGTCCCGCCGCCGTGCCACTGAAGAAGTCTTCGCTGGCCACGGTGCCCATGAAGGGCAGTTGCATGTGCGTGTGCGGGTCGATGCCGCCGGGCATCAGATACTGGCCGCTGCCATCGAGCATTTCTGCACCTGCAGGAATATCCAGGTTTTCGCCGATGGCCTTGATTACGCCGTCTGCGCAATACACGTCGGCGCGATAACTTTCATCATGGGTAATAATGGTAGCGCCACGGATCAACAGAGACATTCCGAGTTCCTCGCAGGCAATGACCGGCTGATACCGGTTCTAAGTGTTTTATATGAACGAGTACTGAAAGGGCTATTCCTGTCAGCGCTGTCAGGATTAAACGCTAGCTGCAGTTTATGGAATCGGCAAGAATATTTTTTATAAGCTTATTCCATAGATAAATATTTGATAAATAACGTTTAAAATTGAGATTCACCAAAATGGTGAGGCCGCTCACCATTTTGACGCACTTGACAGGATCTAAATATGGTCAAGATTTCTTATGTGAAATCAGCTGTTTGAGATTGGTCTATGGTGTATGCGCGACTTTGAAAAAAAATCCACGCACCAGATTGAGTCCTGACTGTTCGGACAACTTGCCTGGCATTCGGCCTGAGTGGCACGGCACATACTTCATTCAGTCAATAAAACCGATAAACATCAGTTGGTTGCAAAGAGTTATGGAACTGCCCGATGCGCAAGCGGGGCACTCGGCACGTTTATTGATTCCGCCAGTCCCTGATGAGCAACAATAATCAAAAGAACAGTGGAGCGGCCATGCAACAGATCAGATCGCAAGTGACCGAGCGGGACGGCTTGTTCGAGCTCGAAGCCGGCAGCGATGTCCTCGACAGTCCCCGTTACAACCACGATATCGCGCCGACCAAGGTGCGTGAACGAACCTGGAACAAATGGCACATCACCGCACTGTGGGTCGGCATGGCGATTTGCGTGCCGACCTATACCCTGGGCGGCGTGTTGACCGCGTACTTCGGCCTGAGCGTCGGCGAAGCGCTGTTGGCGATTCTGTTTGCCAACATCATTGTCCTGATTCCACTGACGTTGAATGCCTTCCCCGGCACCAAGTACGGCATCCCGTTTCCGGTGTTGCTGCGGTCGTCCTTTGGCATCCTCGGTTCCAACATTCCGTGCCTGATCCGGGCGCTGGTGGCGTGTGGCTGGTTCGGCATTCAAACGATGTTTGGCGGCCTGGCGATTCATCTGTTCCTCGGTTCGGTGTTCGAGGGCTGGAAATCCCTGGGCGGCACCGGTGAAGTGATTGGTTTCATAGTGTTCTGGGCGCTGAACCTGTGGGTGGTGATTCGCGGCGCCGAGTCGATCAAATGGCTGGAAACCCTTTCTGCACCGTTGTTGGTAGCGGTGGGAGTGGGTCTGTTGGTGTGGGCGATGCCCAATGTCTCGATGACCGAATTGCTGGCGATCCCGGCCAAGCGTCCCGAAGGCGCTGGCGTGGCGAGTTACTTCGCGGCCGGGCTGACGGCGATGGTCGGCTTCTGGGCCACCTTGTCGCTGAACATTCCGGACTTCAGTCGCTACGCGAAAAGCCAGAAGGATCAAATCGTCGGGCAGATCATCGGTCTGCCGCTGACCATGTTTCTGTTCGCGTCCCTGGGCGTGGTGATGACCGCGGCTTCGGTGAAACTGGTGGGGGTGACCGTGTCCGATCCAGTGACCCTGATCGGCCACATCCAGAGCCCGATGTGGGTGGCGCTGGCGATGGCGCTGATCATCATCGCCACACTGTCGACCAACACCGCCGCGAACATCGTGTCGCCGACCAATGACTTCCAGAATATCGCGCCCAAGGTGATCAACCGTACCAACGCCGTGTTGCTGACCGGGTTTGTCGGTCTGGCATTGATGGCCCATGAACTGCTGAAAAAGCTCGGGCTGATCGTCTCGGACATCAGTCTGGAAACCGTTTACTCCAATTGGCTGCTCGGGTATTCCAGCCTGCTTGGGCCGATCGCAGGGATCATGGTGGTGGACTATTTCCTGATCAAGAAACAGCAACTGGACCTCGCCGGGCTGTACCGCGATGACGTCTATCCGGCATGGAACTGGAGCGGCTTCATCGCGTTTGGTGTGCCCGTAGTGCTGACGTTGTTGTCGCTGGGCAGCGACGCGTTCAGCTGGTTCTACAGTTATGGCTGGTTTACCGGCTCGGCGCTGGGCGGGTTGATTTATTACGGGTTGAGTGTGATGCGCCCCAGCCCGTCTGTTGCGAAGACTGCGGTGTGAAGGAGGGCCTCATCGCTGGCAAGCCAGCTCCCACAAGTTTCTCGGGTGTTCACAAAACCCTGTGGGAGCTGCGGTGCGACGATTCGACTTGCCAGCGATGGCGGCCTAAAGCACAGCGCAGAATTGAACTGAACAAATTGATAAGAACAGCCTGAGGAGATCCCCATGAACGCGGCCGTTGACGTTCTGCAGTCCACCCATCAGCACATCGATCGCGATCGTCTATGGCAGTCGCTCATGGAGTTGGCCAAACTCGGCGCCACGGTCAAGGGCGGCGTTTGTCGCCTGGCCCTGACCGATCTGGATCGACAGGCCCGGGACATCTTTGTCAGATGGTGCGAGGAGGCAGGCTGCACTGTCAGCATCGACGCCGTCGGCAACATTTTCGCCCGCCGTGCAGGACGTAACCCGAACCTGCCACCGGTGATGACCGGCAGTCACATCGATACCCAACCCACCGGCGGCAAGTTCGACGGCTGTTTCGGCGTACTGGCCGGCGTTGAAGTACTGCGCACACTGAACGATTTGCAGATAGAGACCGAGGCGCCGCTGGAGGTGGTGGTCTGGACCAACGAAGAGGGCTCGCGCTTCGCGCCATGCATGATGGGCTCCGGGGTGTTCGCGGAAAAATTCACCCTCGAAGAAACCCTGGCCAAGGTCGACGCCGAGGGCGTGACGGTGGGTGAGGCGCTCAACGCCATTGGTTATGCGGGGGAGCGCAAGGTCAGCGGGCACAAGGTCGGGGCTTACTTCGAAGCACACATCGAGCAAGGCCCGATCCTCGAAGACGAACGCAAAACCATCGGTGTAGTGATGGGCGCCCTCGGGCAAAAATGGTTTGACCTGAAACTG
This sequence comes from Pseudomonas sp. Sample_16, assembly GCF_004307665.1. Classification (NCBI taxonomy): domain Bacteria; kingdom Pseudomonadati; phylum Pseudomonadota; class Gammaproteobacteria; order Pseudomonadales; family Pseudomonadaceae; genus Pseudomonas; species Pseudomonas sp. Sample_16. The sequence goes on along the minus strand of NZ_RCOB01000002.1, from coordinate 16,270 downwards.
CGCGGTGTCGAAGCCCACGCCGGGCCGACGCCGATGCACCTGCGCAAGGACGCCCTGGTCGGCGCCGCGGTGATTGTCGGTGCGGTCAATCGTGCCGCACTCGGCCATCAACCTCACGCCTGCGGCACCGTTGGCTGCCTGCAAGCCTATCCCGGTTCGCGCAATGTCATTCCCGGTGAAGTGCGCATGACTCTGGATTTCCGCCACTTGGAACCGGCACGCCTGGACTCGATGATCGCCGAAGTCCGCGAAGTCATCGAGACCACCTGCGAAGAACATGGCCTGACGTATGAACTGACACCCACCGCCGACTTCCCGCCGTTGTATTTCGACAAAGGTTGCGTCGAAGCCGTGCGCGGTGCCGCTCAAGGCCTGGGCCTGTCGCACATGGACATCGTCAGTGGCGCAGGCCACGACGCGATCTTCCTTGCCGAACTCGGCCCGGCCGGGATGATCTTCGTGCCGTGCGAAGGTGGCATCAGCCATAACGAAATCGAAAACGCCGCACCCGATGACCTGGCCGCCGGCTGCGCGGTGCTGTTGCGGGCGATGCTGGCGGCTTCGGCAGCGGTGGCGAAGGCTGAGCGGTAAACCCTGTAGGAGCGAGCCGCCCGGATCCGGCTCGCTCCTACAGGGGGACAGGTGCGGCGGGGGGTTATTCGTCGACGTTCATCAACTGCCTCACCCCATCCCACGCCTCGGCGCGCATCCGCTGTACATCCAGCCCCGGAATCACGCCGTCATCGACCACCACGCGACCGCCTACCAGGCTGTAGCGCACCGCGATCGGTTCACCCGCCACCACGGGCGCCACGGCAATGTCGTGGAAGCCGAAGAACCGCGGATGGTCGAGACCGTAGATCACCAGGTCCGCCGCTTGACCGATTTCCAGCGTGCCGACCGCGCCCAGCCCGAGCACCTGCGCACCACCTGCCGTACCCCAGTGAATGACATCTTCGGCCGTGGTGGCTGATGCGCCTTGCTCCGCCCGGTGAATCAACCACGCAGTGTTGGCTTCACCGACCATGCTCCCTGACTCGTTGGAGGCCACGCCATCGACGCCAAGTGAGATCGGTACGCCCGCCTCGAACATCTGCGGGATTGGCGCAACGCCGCTGCCCAAACGCGCATTGCTCACCGGGCAGTGGGAAACGCCGGTGCCGGTTTGCGCGAGCATGCGGATTTCAGCGGGTTGCAGGTGCACCGCATGGGCGAACCAGACGTCCGGGCCGAGCCATTCGTGCTCGGCGACGAACTCCACCGGCAGGCAGTTGTACTTGTCGCGGCAGAAATTCACGTAGTTCTGCGTCTCGGACAGGTGCGTGTGCAAGCGCAAACCGAGGCCACGGGCCGTGTGCGCCAGTTCCCGCAGCAGGGTGGGCGGCAGAGAAAAAGTCGGAGTCGTCGGCGCCACCACCACCCGGCGCATCGCATCCGGAGTGTCCTGGTGATACCGCGACTTCAGGCGTTCGATATCGCCGACCATCTGCTCCAGGGTTTCCGGTTGCAGCGCGGTTTTCGAGAATCCGGGATGGGCGCTGGCGGACTCCAGCGCACCGCCCCGGCACAGCACAAAACGCAGACCGAATTCATCGGCCATGTCAAACAACAGGTCGCCGGTCTCGGTGGTGCCGTGGGCGTGATAGAGGTAGTGGTGATCGGCGCAGGTCGTTACCCCCGAGAGCAGCAACTCGGCCATTCCCAGTCGTGCGGCGATGCGCGCCAGTTGTGGCGTGAAACGGTTGAGGCGCGGGTAGGGCACGCTGGCCAGCCAGCCTTGCAGGTCTTGATTCAAACCTTCCGGCACGGCTTTGAGCAGGTTCTGGAACAGGTGATGGTGGGTGTTGATCCAGCCCGGATAGACCACCGAGTGACGCGCATCGATGACCCGTTCACCGGGTTGCGCTTCGAGGTTGGCAGCCATTTCAGCGATGCGCCCGTTGACGATTCGAATGTCCACGGCACCGGCCCGGGCACGCGGGCCGCGCAGGCCGGTCATCACCGCCTGCGGGTTTTTGATCAGGATGTTTTGCAGTTGAGTCATGAGTGGCTCCAGTCAGAGGCTGTGGGAAGCGGGTTTGCTGGTGGCGGCATCAGGCACGCTGACACCGTTGAGAGCGGCGTTGAGCAACACCGACACCAGGCAGGCGATCACCACGCTGCTGTGCAGGAACGGCTGCGACCACTCGGGAAGTTGCTTGAACAATGCCGGGGCCAGCACCGGCACCAGGGCGGCGGCGATGGTGAAACCGACGATCAGCACGTTGTAGCGATTGTGCTCGTAGTCGACCTTGGCCAGGGTCTGGATGCCTGCCGCCGCGACCACACCGAACATGGCAATCCCGGCTCCGCCAAGCGCCGCGGTCGGCATCGACGCAATGATCGCGCCGGCCTTGGGCACCAGCGCCACCGAGCACATCAACAAGCCGCTGACGGCCACCACCCAACGACTGCGCACGCCGGTGAGGATCACCAGACCGACGTTTTCCATGAAGGCAATGAACGGAAACGCAGCGAACATCCCGGCGATGGTGCTGGCCAGGCCGTTGGCGCGCAGGCCGTTGATCACCTGTTTGTCTTCCACCGGTTTGTCGACGATGTCGCCGATGGCCACGAACAGGCCCATGGACTCGACCATCTGCACGATCATCACCACCACCATGGTGGCAATGGGGATCAGGCTGAAGGTCGGCAGGCCGAAATAGAACGGGTAGGGCACGGTCAGCCAGGGGGATTCCTGCACGCTGTGAAAGCTGCCCATGCCCAGCCCATAGGCGAGCCCGGCACCCACCAGCATGCCCACCAGCACCGCCATGTTGCGCAGCATCGGGCTGCCATAGCGGTTGACCAGCAGGATGGTGAGCAACACCACCGCTGCCACCGCAAGGTAGGCCGGTGCGCCGAAATCAGCGGCATGACGCCCGCCGCCGACCCACTCATAGGCAATCGGAAACAGCTGCAAGCCGATCACCGTGACAATGCATCCGGTGACTACCGGCGGAAAGAACCGCCGCAAGCGTCCCACGAACGGCGCGGCGAGCATGGTGAAAATCCCCGCGCCGATCACCGCCCCGCAAACCCCGGCGAAACCGACCTCCGGGTTGCTGCCGATGGCGATGACGGGGCCGACGCTGCTGAAGGCCACGCCCTGGAGGATCGGCAGGCGCACGCCGAATTTCCAGAAACCGACGGTTTGCAGGAGGGTGGCGATGCCGGAACAGAACAGCGTGGTGCTGATCAACACCACGGTGTCGGCCTGTGACATCTTCAAGGCGCTGGCGACAATCAACGGCACGGCGATGGCGCCGATGTACGAGACGGCCATGTGTTGCAGGCCGAGGGTGAGCATTTGTCGTACCGATAACACCTGGTCGACGGGATGGAGGGTGACGGGTTTTGCAGGGGTAGTGGCTGACGACATGGGGAAACACCTCTTGCTGTTTTTATGCTGTAGAGAGGGGTATTCGTTCTGATGCCAATTGCGGGAACGCCATCGATCACTGTGGGAGCTGGCTTGCCAGCGATAGCGGTCTAATAGTCGAAAAGAAAGTGACTGTCCTGCCCTCATCGCTGGCAAGCCAGCGCCCACAGGTTTTGCGGCGTTCTTTCGGACTGGCATCAGTCATTCGTGTGCCCCGGAACCGCCATCCACCGGCTCCGATGCCTTTGTTCAGCCTGCCAGGCAGGCGGCAAAGCCCTGGTTCAACGCTGCGCGGTCCAGGTCGCGGCCGATGAACACGATCTTGCTGGAGCGCGGTTCGCTGCCCCACAGGGTTGATGCGCGGAACTCGACGAGGCTGTGCACGCCCTGCAGCACATAACGCTGATCCTGATCGGCGACCGCCAGCACACCCTTCATTCGGTACAGGTTGTCGGCCTGCTCGGTGCGCAACTGCGTGATCCAGCGGTGAAAGTCGCCGAGGTTGACCGCAGCGTCCACGGCAATGCCTACCGACGACACGCTTGGGTCGTGGTCATGATCCAGATCGTCATGATCGTGATGGTGCTCATCGGCGTGATGATCGTGCTCGGCGCCGATTTCCATGAGTTTTTGCGTGGACTCGAAGGCGCCGATACCGAGGATCCTGGTCAAGTCGATTTCGGCGTAGCTGCAAGTCACCAGATCCGCCGTGGCGTTGAGGCCGCGGATCTTGTCGCTCAGGGACGCCACTTCGGCGGCGCTGACCAGGTCGACCTTGTTGATGACAATACGGTCGGCGCAGACAATCTGGTCCACCGCCTGATTGTCCACGCCATCGAGTTGCAGGTCTTCCAGGTGCTGGGCGATGTGCTTGGCGTCGACCATGGTGACGATGGCGTCGAGTTCGACTTCATCGGCAATCGGGTCATTGATGAAAAAGCTCTGGGCCACCGGATACGGGTCAGCCAGGCCACTGGTTTCGATCAGGATGTGATCGAGCCGCACCGGGCGCGCCACCAGTTCGCGGACGATGCGCACCAAATCCTCGCGGACTTCGGCGGTGCAGCACACGCAGCCGTTGACCATCTCGTAGATTTCTTCGGTTTCGGAGCTGAGCACCAAATCACCGTCGATGCCGACTTCGCCGAATTCGTTTTCGATCACGGCGATTTTTCGGCCATGGTTCTCTTTAAGGATGTAGTTGAGCAGGGTGGTTTTGCCGGCGCCGAGGAACCCAGTGAGGATGGTCACCGGGATTTTGGTGTTCGGGGTCGGGGCGTTGAAGGGCGTGTTCATGTGATGCTCCTTGCCTGTGTTATTTGTCGGAATGCGATCCACTGTGGGAGCTGGCTTGCCAGCGATTGCGGTATTTCATTCAGCAGAGATGGCAACTGATCTACCGCTATCGCGAGCAAGCTCGCTCCCACAGGGTTTTGTGTGTTCGCCCCAGCGCATCGCAGTGCCCGCATCGAGGCCAAACAGATCAAGGACCCGGCCGAGGCTGTGATCGACCATTTGCGCAAGGTCTTGCGGGCGGGCGTAGAAGGCCGGGACGGGCGGGGCGATGATGCCGCCCATTTCGGTCACGGCGGTCATGTTGCGCAGATGGGCGAGGGTCAGCGGAGTCTCCCGGGCCATCAACACCAGCGTGCGGCGCTCCTTGAGTGTGACGTCGGCCGCGCGACCGATCAGGCCCGATGAAGTGCCGGTGGCGATTTCCGCCAGGGTGCGCATGGAACACGGCGCAACGACCATGCCCAGGCAGCGGAACGAACCGCTGGCGATCCCGGCGGCCACATCGTCAGCGCGGTGGTAGTGGCTGGCTAGCGCAGTGACGTCGGCCAGCTTGTAGTCGGTTTCGTGGGCCATGGTCAGCAGCGCCGCGCGGCTGATGATCAAGTGGCTTTCGATGCCCAGTTCGGCGAGCAATTGCAGCAGGCGCACGCCATAGATGAAACCCGATGCACCGCTGATGCCCACCACCATGCGCTGGCGATTCATGACGCAAAGCTCCTGAGCAGATTGCGCGCGCGCTCCAGCACATCCTGGTCGAGCTGCGCCTTGATCCCGTCGAATCCTGAACCGCGCGTAGCGTCCAGGCCCATGCGCGAAGTGGTGCCGTTGACCGAGGAGGAAGGGTCCAGCGGGCTGCCGGGCAAACCGTCGATGACGAACAGGTCCTGGTGCGGCTGGAAGTGGGTGGCCAGCGCCCACAGCACCTGGCTGTCGTCGCTGATGTCGATATCGCTGTCCACCGCGATCACGGTTTTCAGATACGGGTCCCAGCCGAGCAACGCCAGCATGATCTGCCGTGCCTCGCCGTCACGGCTCTGGTCCAGCGCCACGTAGCAGTGAAAATGCGTGCCGGAATTCGGGTAATGCACGGCCGTCACGGCGGGGAAACGGGCCTTGAGCTTTTCACTCATCTCCGCTTCCCTTGGCAGTCGCGCCAGGGTCAGGTGCTCGGCATAACGACCACCGACCACATCCACCAACCAGGCGTCCTTGCGCCGCATCAGGGTGTCGACCCGCAGCACATTGTTGGTCGAGCGATCCGAGGAATAGCCGCTGAATTCACCGAACGGACCTTCTTCGGCATAGGCCGCCGGGTCAATGGCGCCTTCCAGGACGAACTCCGCGTACGCCGGCACGCCGATGCCATAGCGCGGGGTTTTCACCAGCTCCAGCGGCGCACCGAACAAGCCCCCGGCCACTGCGCGCTCATCGCTGCCGAAGGGCAAGCGTGCGGCAGCGGCGAGCATGAACAATGGGTGCGCACCGACCACCATGGCCACGCGCAATTCTTCACCACGCTCGCGGGCGGTTTGCAGCATGCGCCACAAGTGGCCGCGCGAATGCAGGCTGGTGGCGAGGGTCTGCCGGGCATGGCGCATCGAGCGGTGATAGCTCATGTTGGCGATGCCGGTGAGCGGGTCTTCGGCGATGATGATCGCGTTGGTGATGTACGGCCCGCGGTCACTGTCGAAATGCTTGAGCATCGGCAGCGATGCCAGGTCCACGGCTTCGCCTTCGAAGATTTCATCCAACACTGGGCCGCTTTCCACGTAGCGCGGGGCGATGGGGTTATTGGCGCGTTGCTGGAAAGTTTCGTGCAGTTGCGCCGGGGCAATGCCGAACATCCGGGCGATTCGGCTGCGGGAAGCGAACAGGTTGGTGACCACGGGGGCGCCGAAGTTGCCGACTTTTTCGCAAATCAGCAGGGGATCGCGACCTTGTGAGGTCAAGGCATCGACCAGGGCGGTGACGTCCTGATCGGCAGAAAGGCAATGTTGGACGGTCAGCACATCGTCCGGGTACTGCCGGCGATAGGCATCTAGAAAGTCGTGAAAATCCTGGGTATCGCCGAGCGTCGAGAGGGTCATGGTTTCACCTCCATGTAGGCGCGAGCCTTGCTCGCGATGGTTTTAAAGACAACGCGGGATTCCAGACAGCACGGCGTCATCGTTGACCTCCATCGCGAGCAGGCTCGCTCCTACAGGTTTTGCGGGTTAGAGGTACGTCGTGGTCAGACGAATGTCCGCCTCGATCAGGTCCTTGGGCGGCGGCGTCGGTTCGATGCCGCACAGCCGGGCGATGTTGTTGCCCAGGTAATCCTCAAGGTGGTCCTCGTCGATGCCCAGGCCTTGCGGTGCGGGTGAGCACAACACTTCCAGTTCGCGCAGCCACATGCCCGGTTCGTTCGGCGGCGAATCGGTGCCGAACACGATCTTGTTGCGTGGCAGGTCCTTGGCGAACTCGACGATCCGCGACTGGAAACACCAGCCGGATTCGCAGTAGACGTTTGGCGTGTCCATGGCCATCCAGAACGCCTCGAATGAGTAGTTGCCGCCGGTCTGGATGCCGAAGTGGCCGATGATGAAGTTGACCATCGGGAACTCACGGATGATCGGGTAGAACATCGTCGGAATGGTGTACGGCCCGTCACCGGTGTGGATCAGCACCACGATGTTGTACTTGGCGCAAACTTTCATGGCCGGACGCAGCCAGTCCAGCGCCCGGTCCGGGCGATAGCCGTGCATGTTGGCGTGCAGCTTGAGCATCTTGAAGCCGTATTCCTTGATATGGAATTCCAGCTCCGCCGCGCCGTTTTCCGGTCCCCAGCGCGGGTTGAAGTTGAAGTTGCCGATGAAGCGGTCCGGGTACTTCACGCACAACTCAGCGACGTACGACATGTAATCGCGCACGCCCTCGCGGCCCCGACGGTTACCGTCGCGATAACCGGTGTTGCCTGGTGGCGGCTGGATGAAGCCCATGTCGATACGGCGCGGTTTGCCATTGATCATGTAAGGGCCGTCCATCAGCTTGAGCATGCGCTCGCCGGTGAACGGTTCGCCGGTGTGGCGCCAGGCCTCGTCGACCAGGTTGGTGGGGTGCAGATGGGTATCGATAATCATCGGTTCAGCTCCTGGCCAGTTGCGTGGTGACGGGACGCTTGAGTTGCGCCTGTGCTTCGCTGACCGAGCGTGGCGGCGGGGTCGGTTCGAGGCCGATCATCCGGGCAGTGTTGTTGCCCAGGTATTCTTCAAGGGTGTCCTCGTCGAGGTTCAGGCCCTGCGGCGGCTCGTGGCACAACACTTCGAGCAGGCGCAGCCACATGCCCGGTTCGTTCGGCGGGGTGTCGGTGCCGAACAGAATCTTGTGGGTCGGCAGGACCTTGGCGAATTCGACGATCCGTGATTGCAGGCACCAGCCCGATTCGCAGTAGACGTTGGGCAGCTCCATCGCCCATTGCATCGGTTCGAACACGTAGACGCCACCGGTCTGCACGCCAAAGTGCGCCATGATGAAATCGACGTTGGGGAACTCCTTGATCATCGGCACCCATTCCGAGGGGATGCTGTAAGGCCCGTCGCCGGTGTGCAGCTTGACCGGGATGCCCAGCTCGGCGCATTTCTCGAAGGCCGGGCGCACCCAGTCCAGCGCACGGTCCGGGCGGTAGGCATGCATGTTGGCCTGCATCTGGACCATCTTGAAGCCGTATTCCTTGACGTAGCGTTCGATCGCCTCGACGCCGTTTTCCACGCCGCAGCGCGGGTTGTAGACGAAGCAGCCGATGAAGCGGTCCGGGTAGGTCTGGACCATTTTCAGTGTGTAGGCCATGTACGCGTCGATGGACTCGCGGCCGCTGAGGTCGCCGTCGGTCCAGGTGTAGATGGTGTTGCCCTGCGGTGGCTGGATGAAGGCTTTGTCGATGCGGCGAGGCTTGCCGTTGACCATGTACGGGCCATCCATCATCTCCAGCAGACGCTCGCCGGTGAACGGGTCACCGTCATGCCTCCAGGCGAGGTCCACCAGATCGGTGGGATAGCAGCTGATATCGATGATCATTGAAGTCGATCTCCTGATAGCGGGGAAGGGAACCTTGCGGTTCACAGCAGCCACGTCCCGGGCAATCGGCCATTTCTATGCGCAAAGACTCACGCATTCCCTCGCCTGGTCGCATCCGGCTCGGGACGCTGGCTGCTTGGGGGGAAGTATTGGAAGGGGGTGTCGGGTTCGTACAATATTAATTGGGCGGGGGTTTGATATGCGTTCGATATGGCTTTGTATCGACCCGGCGGGCCTCATCGCTGGCAAGCCAGCTCCCACAGGTTTTGTGGTGTGACAGAGATTGGATTTGCCAGCTGCCACAGGTTTTTTGGTGTGACAGAG
>NZ_RCOB01000002.1:0-7166 GCF_004307665.1 Pseudomonas sp. Sample_16 | reverse complement strand
TGGTGTGACAGAGATTGGATTTGCCAGCTGCCACAGGTTTTTTGGTGTGACAGAGATTGGATTGCCAGCTCCCACAGTTTTGAGGTGTGACAGAGATTGGATTGCCAGCTCCCACAGATTTTGTGGTGTGACAGAGATTGGATTTGCCAGCTCCCACAGGTTTTGTGGTGTGACAGAGATTGGATTGCCAGCTCGGTCACTGTGGGAGCTGGCTTGCCAGCGATGGCGTCAGTGTTGTGTAAGCAAGGCCAGCTGCCTGACCGCCTCAACCACCGGCGCCACCCGCTCGGCCTGTCCACGCGGCCAGACCGCATACAGGTTGTAATGCGCCGCAATCTGCGCGTCGTTCAGCGCCACCAGCCGCCCGCTGCGCAACGCATCCGCGGCCAGCAGACCTCGCACCAGCCCGGCACCGACCCCGGCTTCGGCGGCGGCAATCAGGTTCGCCGCGTTATCAAAGACCACCCGCGCAGGAGGCTCCACGGGAGGCATGCCCGCCGCATCCAGCCATGGTATCCAGGAGCGCCGCGTGTAACCCAGCAAAGGCAATTCAAGGATCTGCGCCGGACTCAACGGCAACTGCAAACCATAGCGCTCCAGTAGCTCGGGCGCCGCCACCGCCATCACCCGATCTGCACAGATCTGCGTCATCTCGCAGTCTTCCCAATCGCCATAACCGTAACGCAAGGCGAGGTCGACGCGCTCGAACGCGCTGCGGTCCGAGCGTGGCATCGACAACAGCACCACCTCATGATCGGGCAACAGACCCAGCAATTGCGGCAAGCGCGGATTGAGCCAGCTCTGGGCCAGTTCACTGTCGACATCCAGGGTCAGCCGTTGGGTCACGCTGCGGTTTTTCACCGAAGACAGCGCCCGGTCGATCTGCGCCAATCCGTCGGACAACACACTGGCGAACAATTGCCCGGCATCGGTCAGGTTACTGCCGCCACCTTCGCGCACGAACAGCGGCTGGCCGATGAAGTCCTCAAGGGCGCGAATCTGCTGGCTGATGGCGCTGTGAGTCAGGTCGAGTTTGCGCGCCGCGCTGGAGAAACTGCCGCTGCGCGCCGCCTGGATGAATGCGCTCATGGACTGCACCGACGGGTATCGCTTGTACATGCTGTTAGTCCTACTTACACAGGATGGCAGAAATCGTCGCTGGCCCGGTTTTCACAAGGCTTCCAATAATCGATCACCAGGCCTGCACAAAGACGGGCCGCTCTCTTGGAGCCTGACAATGATCGAATTCACGGTAAACGGCGAACGACACGAGCTGGTTGAGACATCGCCCTCCATGCCCTTGTTATGGGTGTTGCGTGACCACTTGAAACTCACCGGCACCAAGTTCGGTTGCGGCATGGGCCTGTGCGGTGCCTGCACCGTGCACCTGGACGGTGTCGCGGTGCGATCCTGTCAGTTGCCGGTCGCCGCCGTGGCGGGCCACAGCATCACCACCATCGAAGGTCTGTCAGCGACACAAGAGCATCCGCTGCAACTGGCGTGGGTTGCCGAAGATGTCCCGCAATGCGGCTACTGTCAATCCGGGCAGATCATGTCCGCCGCCGCGCTGCTCAACACTGGCGCTGCGGTCACCGACGATTCGATTCGCAATGCCATGTCCGGCAATCTGTGCCGCTGCGGCACTTACGGACGCATCAACAAAGCGATCAAGCGCGCGGCGTCCGCGTCGAAGGAGGCGTGATGACGATCTCCCAAGTGAACCTTTCGCGGCGCGTGTTTCTCAAGCAAGCCGCGACCGCTACCGGCGGTCTGGCCATCGCGTTTTATCTCCCATCGAGCCTGGGCGCGACTGACCCCAAAGCTCCGACGCCGACGGGAACGTTCGAACCCAACGCCTGGGTGCGCATCCTGCCCGATGGCACGGTGAAACTGGTGGTGCACAAGCACGATTCCGGCACCGGAACGCACACGGCTCTGGCGGCTTGCGTGGCCGAGGAACTGGATGTCAACCCGATGACTGTGCAGGTGATCTCGCCCGAAGATCCGTTTTTCGACACCTACATTCATCCGGTCTGGAAAGTCTTCTCCACGGGCGGCAGCACCAGCGTATCGCTGGAGTACGACCGCTTGCGCATGGCCGGCGCCACGGCCCGGGCGTTGCTGATCACGGCGGCAGCGAGGCAATGGAAAGTCAGCCCCGACAGTTGCAGCACCGTTGAAGGGCGCGTGGTGCATGGCGCGAGCCAGCGCAGTCTCGCTTACGCTGAACTGGTGGGCGTTGCCGCCGAACTGCCGGCACCGGCCCAGGTCACGCTCAAGGATCCGGCGCAGTTTCGCTACATCGGCAAGCTTCGGCATAAGCGCGACGCCCAGGCCAAGGTTTGCGGGCGCTTCAAGTACAGCATCGATGTAGAGCTGCCGGACATGTTGGTCGCAGTCATCCAACGCACGCCGGTAATCGGTGCAAAGGTGTTGTCAGTGGATGCCGCCGCGACCTTGCAAGTGCCCGGTGTGCGCCAAGTGATTGCCGTCCCGGGGCGGCCTGACGTGCTCGGTGGCAACGTGGAAGGCGTCGCGGTGCTGGCCGACAACTACTGGGCGGCGCATCAGGGCCGGGCATTGCTCAAGGTGCAATGGAGCGAATCGCCATTGGCCGGTTTCGACAGCGACGAACTGGTCAAGGCCCAGTCCGCAGCGCTGGATGACAAAGGCGCGCAACGGGTGTCCGCCATGGCGGCGGGCGATGTAGGCGCGCAATGGCCGGTCGCGGTGAAGCTGCTCGAAGCCGATTACCGCATGCCGTACAAAGTGCAGAACCCGCTGGAGCCGATCTGCATCACCGCGCAGGTCAAGGACAATGCCATCACTTATTGGGGCGGGGTGCAGGTGCCGTCATCGGCGCTGGAGGCAGCGCAAAAGGTGTGCAGAATCGCCAAGGACAAGGTGATCATCAACGAAATGGTGTCCGGCGGCAGTTTTGGTGCGCGAGAAGCCAAGTATTGGTTGTTTGAGGTGGCTTATCTGGCGCAGCAGGCCAAAGTACCGGTGAAGCTGATGAACAGCCGCGAAGATGAAATGCGCTCGTTGTTCATGCATCCGGCGACGCTGCACCGCGTCAAGGGCGCACTCGATAAACAGGGGCGCCTGACTGCGTTGCAGCTCAACGCGGTGTCGCCAGCCTCGCCGGAACAATGGGAGCCAGGTTATTTCGAGCGTCCGGACAAAATGGATTACAGCACCACCGAAGCCATCACGGCCTGGGATTTCGCCTATCGTCCGGCCAACCTGGACCTGGTCTGGGTCAAACATGAAAGCAATGTGCCCAGCGGTTGGTATCGCTCGGTGAGTTTCATCCCCAATGTGTTTGCCGTGGAAAGCTTCATGGATGAACTGGCCGATGGCGCCGGGCAAGACCCCTTGGCCTTTCGCCTGGCCCATATGCACGAGCGGCCACGGCACGTCGCCGTGCTGAAAAGCGCTGCCGAACGTGCCGGTTGGGGCCAGCCACTGCCGGAGGGGACGGCGCTCGGGATCGCTACCCATCAGGGCTACACCAGTTTCATCGCGGTGGTCGCGCGCCTGTCGAAAAAGGACGGCGCAATCAACGTCGACAAGCTCACGTGCGTGGTCGATTGCGGCCTGGCGGTGTCCCCCGGTGGTGTCGAAGAGCAGATTTATGGCGGCTTGATGTGGGGCCTCGGCCATGCACTGTTCGATCGACTGGACATCAAACAGGGCAGGGTGGTGCAGACTAATTTCCATGATTATCGGGTGACGCGCATGTCGGACATGCCCGCGGTGGACATCCTGATCGTCGACGGCGAACCGGGCAAACCCGGTGGTGTCGGTGAGCTGGGCAGCCCGGCGGTGGCCCCGGCCATCGCCAATGCCTTGTTCAGTCTGACCGGGGTGCGTCAACGCTCGACACCGCTGAACCTGGGGTAAACGGCATGGACCTGCGCTTGCTGCGGTATTTCATGGCGCTGGCCGAAGAGTTGCACTTCGGTCGCGCCGCCACTCGGCTGCACATCTGCCAGCCACCACTGAGCCAACAGATTCGCTTGCTGGAAGAGGAGTTGGGCACGCCGTTGTTCGAGCGCAGCCATCACCGCGTTGAACTGACCGCCGCCGGGCAGATGCTCAAGGAACAGGCACCGCTGGTGTTCGAACAGCTCAACCGCGCACTGGACCTGACCCGCCAGACCGGCCGCGGCCAGTTGGGCGAGCTGGAAATCGGCATGATCAGCTCGGTGATGGTCGGTGTGCTGCCGCGGGCCTTGCATCTGTTTCGTGAGCGTTATCCGCAGGTCAACTGGCGATTGCACGAAATGACCCCGGCGGCGCAGGTCAAGGCGTTGAAGGAGAAGCGCATCGATGCCTGTGTGTTCCGGGTCGGCTATGACGATCCGCAGTTGCGCAACGAACTGCTGATCTACGAGCCGATCCGGGTGGTCATGCCAATCGATCATCCACTGGCGACGCGGGAAACCCTGGCGCCTGCGGATCTGGCTCAGGAGCCATTCGTGGCCCTGGAACTGAAGCAGTCGCGGTTCGCCGACTTTCTGTTCCAGTGCTGCCTCCAGTCCGGGTTTACCCCGCAGATCCGCCAGCAGGTGATCGAGGTGCAAACCTTGCTCAGCCTGGTGCGTGCCGGGTTCGGCGTGGCGTTGCTGCCGGCGTCCATTGAGCAACTGGCGCCGGCGGGCCTGGTGTTCCGACGCCTGACCCCGGCATTGCCAGAAGTGCCGCTGTACGCCACTTACCGCGCAGATGATGATTCGCCGGTGCTCAAGCTGTTTCTCGATACGTTGCGCGAGTTGGTGCTGCAAGATCGAACGGTTTAACCCAAACCTTTGTGGGGCTAATCTCTTCCGGATGTGCCTCAACCCCTGTGGGAGCCAGCCTGCTGGCGAAGAACGTCCGGACACTGCGATCATTCAGACAGGGCGCGTCATCGTTCACGTCCATCGCCAGCAAGCCGGCTCCTACAGGGTTATTTGCACTATCTCAAACCCGGGCGGTCGTAGTCTTCACAGGGTCATTACACGTGTGGAGCCACAATGAGCCAGGACGTCCTCGCCACCGAAACCAATCGCCGCCAGTTGCAGCAGATCATCGCCGGCCTGTCTGACGGGGTCATCCTGCTCGACCCCGACCAGACTATTCTCTGGGCCAATGACGCCGCGCTGGCCATGCACGGCGTCGAACAGGTCAGCGATCTGGGAAACAACGCCAAGGCCTACGCCAAGCGATTCTCCCTGCGCTATCGCAATAATCATGAGGTGCCGGTCGACAGCTACCCGATCAACCGCGTTGCGCGGGGCGAGACGTTCAGCGATGTGCTGGTGGAAGTCAGCTCCACGGCGGACAAAGACGAGCGCTCGTGGGTCCACAAAGTACGCAGCATCGTTTTGGCCGATAGCCGAAACGAGCCGGAATCCCTGGTGTTGATCATGGACGACGTCACCGACTGGGCCAGCGCCGAGCAGCGTTTCGAAAAAACCTTCGCTGCCAACCCCGCGCCCGCTGTGATCTGTCGCCTCAGTGATTTGCGCTACATCAAGGTCAACCCCGGCTTCCTTGAAATGACCGGTTTTGCCCGCGACCAGGTGATCGGCACGTCCACCTACGAGTTGGACGTACTCGAACAGGCCGAAAACAAGGAATTGGCCAAGCAGCGTTTGCTCGAAGGGACCACCATCCCGCAGATGCAGGCTGAATTGCGCATGGCTGACGGCACTGGCAAGCAGGTGATCGTTGCCGGCCAACCCCTGGAACTCAACGATGAGCCTTGCATGTTGTTTTCGTTCGTCGACATGGAGCCGCGGCACAAGGCTGAAGTCGCCTTGCGCCAGAGCGAGGAGCGTTTCGCCAAAGCCTTTCGCTTGTCCCCGGTGCCGATTCTGCTGTGCGGTGCGGGGGATCAGGTAGTGCTCGATGTCAACGAAGCGTTTCTCGACACCCTCGGTTACCCCAGCGAGGAGGTCTTGGGCGAGAGTATTGCGCACATTGATTTCTTCGATGACAAGAGCGCCCGTGCGCGGCTGTTCGCGGCACTGGAGAAAACCGGCAGGCTGGATCGCGTCGATGTTCGCGTGCGCAGCAAAGACAGCGGCCTGATTGATTGCGCAGTGTCAGCCGACACCGTGAACATTCAGGACAGCCCGTGCTACCTGCTGGTGCTGATGGACATCACCGAGCGCAAACGCACCGAGCTGGAACTGGTGTCGGCTATCGAAGAAGTGATGAAAGACGCTTCGTGGTTCAGCCGCACGCTGATTGAAAAGCTGGCCAACGTGAAGAGCGTCAACTCACCACGATTGCCCGACGTTTCCTTCACCGATCTGACGGCGCGCGAGCGTGATGTATTGGGCCTGATCTGCGAAGGCCTGGCCGACAAGGAAATCGCCGCACGCTTGAAACTGGCACCCAATACCGTACGTAATCACGTGGCGACGGTGTACTCCAAACTGGATGTTCACAGCCGCAGTGAAGCGATTGTCTGGGCACGCGAGCGTGGATTGTTTGCAGGCGCGGGGCGAAACAAGGGGCAACGTTAAGGTGCAAATGCACTAATGCACCGGGTGCAAATTAATGTGTTGGCTCGGTGTAGCGGCTTTTAGGCTGGTAGTGCAGGGCAGGCGTCTGCTGATCGCTTGTCTGTCCCCACGAAACCGCTAAAGGAACGGCCTCATGAACCTGCAATACCACGGAATATGCCGCCAGGGCCCACCGCAATGATTACGCTGGCCCAGTTGCGGACCCTGATCGAACAGAGTTTTTCACCGCTGGCCTGTGAGTGCAGCATCAGCGGCGACCATTCATTGACGGTCAAGCTCTACCATCCTCTTTCCGGGCAGGTGGACCTGGTGGTCAGTGGCTTGAACATGGCCACGTTGCAAACCGCCGAAGCCGCGGCAGCCCTGATTGAAGAATTGCGTTATGAATTGCAGAGCAACACCTTGCATCGCTCCGATTCGGTGATGTAAGAACTGCCAGGTTTTCATGGCCTTGCTCATGATTGGGCTATAAGTGATACGCGAGTAATTTTTTTTGTGACAGGTCCGTGGATTTTGCGCTCGGGTTTTGTTGTCACAAAAAGGTGTCGATCACTTATCGCGGGTCAACCTATGAAAAATCTTGGGAAACGCGTTTGTACACCTTTGTCGTTGGCATTTTGCGCAGCGATCCTCGGTGGTTGTGCC
>NZ_RCOB01000012.1:0-642 GCF_004307665.1 Pseudomonas sp. Sample_16 | reverse complement strand
CCACAAGTCCAAATACCTGTGGTGGAACACCCTGGCCCAGGTCGAGCGCTTCCAGGATTGCTCGGGTAAAACCACCACATATCGCTTCGACGAGCGCCAGCACCTGGTCGCCGTCACCGACGCGCTGGGTCAGACCACCACGCTGGAACGCAAACCCGACGGCGAAGTGCTGCGCATCCATCACCCGGACGGCAGCGGCGAATCGTTCACCTACAACGCCCTCGGCCAGGTACTGACGCACACCGACGGCAAAGGCCAGACCACGCGTCTGCTACGCACCGCCCGGGGCCTGCCGAGCAGCCGCCAGGACGCCAAGGGCCAGCGCATCCGCTACGAATACGACGCGGCGATTCGTTTGACCGCGTTGATCAACGAAAACAACGCGGCGTACCAGTTCGCCTACGATGCGTCCGACCGGCTGATCGAAGAAAAGCGCATCGACAACCTGACCCGGCGCTTCAGCTACAACCTGGGCGGGCATCTGACCCAGGTCGACGAAACCGGCTACGGCGAACGCGGCGAGCGGCCACAACGCCGCACCGAATTCGAGCGCGACAGCATTGGCCGGCTGCTGGCCAAACTCAATGCCGACGCGAGGCAGGATTATGCGTATGACGACGGCGATCGCCTGCTGTCGATCCA
>NZ_RCOB01000027.1:0-39706 GCF_004307665.1 Pseudomonas sp. Sample_16 | reverse complement strand
GTTTCGACTGCGCCGGAAGTGGGGCGAATTATAGACACCTGAGATCTGCCGTCAAGCGTTGATTTGGTTTTTCTATCAATAACTTACGAAAGGCAAGAAAACAGCGCACCTGCACACACAAAACCCGCGCCTTCTATATAGAAGGCGCCTTCAGAGCACACCTGCGTCCTTCAACGCAGCCACCACACCCGCATCCAGCCCCAGCACTCGCTGCAGCACTTCCAGCGTATGCTCACCCAACAATGGCGGCGCTTGGCGGTACTCCACCGGCGTTTCGGACAAACGAATAGGACTTGCTACCTGAGGCACCATGCCAGCCAGCGCATGCGGCAATTCAATAGCCAGCCCTCGCGCCTTGACCTGCGGATCGGCAAACATTTGCGCCAGATCGTTGATCGGCCCGCAGGGCACGCCAGCCCGTTCGAGCTCAGCCACCCACTCAGCGGTAGTTTTGAACACCGTCGCCTGGCGGATCAGTGGAATCAGCACCGCTCGGTTGGCCACCCGCTGCTTGTTGGTTGCGAAACGAGGATCGTCTGCCCACTGGGGTTGCCCAGCCACTTCAGCGAACTTTCGGAACTGTCCGTCATTGCCCACGGTGAGGATGAAGTCGCCGTCAGCAGTAGGAAAGTCCTGATAAGGCACGATGTTCGGATGCGCATTGCCCAGGCGTTTCGGCGCATTACCCGTAGTCAGGTAATTCATCGCCTGGTTAGCCAGGCACGCCACCTGAACATCGAGCAGCGCCATATCGATATGCTGTCCGCCACCATCATGATCCCGATGCGCAAGCGCTGCGAGGATTGCCACGGTCGAATAGAGCCCTGTCAGGATGTCCGTCAGCGCAACGCCCACTTTAACCGGCCCGGCGCCTTCCTCACCCTCAGGTCGACCCGTCAGACTCATGAGCCCGCCGAGCCCCTGGATCATGAAATCGTAGCCAGCACGCTTGGCATACGGCCCGGTCTGACCAAACCCGGTAATCGAGCAATAGATCAGATTCGGGTTAATCGACCTTAGTGCTTCGTAGTCCAGCCCATAAGCGGCCAGACCACCCACCTTGAAGTTCTCGATCAGGATGTCTGATTTGGCCGCCAGATCACGCACCAGCTTCTGACCTTCAGGGCGCGTGAAGTCGATGGTGACCGACTGCTTGTTGCGATTGGCCGACAGATAATAAGCGGCCTCGCTGGTGTTCTCGCCATAAGCGTCCTTAAGGAAGGGCGGCCCCCAGGCGCGCGTGTCGTCACCGTTGCCAGGGCGCTCGACCTTGATCACTTCGGCGCCAAGGTCGGCGAGGATCTGCCCGGCCCACGGCCCGGCCAATACCCGCGACAAATCCAGTACCCGTAGATGTGAAAGCGCGCCCATGGTCGTTCTCCTATTAATAAAACGCCTGGATGCCGGTCTGCGCGCGACCAAGAATCAGCGCGTGGACGTCGTGTGTACCTTCATAGGTATTCACCACTTCCAGGTTGACCAGGTGACGAGCAACGCCGAACTCATCAGAGATACCGTTGCCACCCAACATGTCACGGGCCATGCGCGCAATGTCCAGCGACTTGCCGCAGGAGTTACGCTTCATCATCGAAGTGATTTCGACTGCCGCAGTACCTTCGTCCTTCATACGACCCAAGCGCAGGCAGCCCTGCAACGCCATGGTGATTTCGGTCTGCATGTCGGCCAGCTTCTTCTGGATCAGCTGAGTCGCAGCCAACGGGCGACCGAACTGCTGACGATCCAGCGTGTATTGGCGAGCGGTGTGCCAGCAGAACTCGGCAGCACCCAGCGCACCCCAGGAAATACCGTACCGAGCGGAGTTCAGACAGGTGAACGGTCCTTTCAAGCCTCGGACATCCGGGAAAATGTTCTCTTCCGGCACGAATACGTTGTCCATCACGATTTCACCGGTGATCGATGCACGCAGGCCGACCTTGCCGTGAATAGCCGGTGCGCTAAGGCCCTTCCAGCCTTTCTCCAGAACGAATCCGCGGATATCACCCGCATCGTCCTTGCCCCAAACGACAAAAACGTCAGCGATCGGGCTGTTGGTGATCCACATCTTGCTACCGGTCAAGCTGTAGCCGCCTTCCACTTTACGCGCACGAGTAATCATCGCGCCCGGGTCGGAACCGTGGTTAGGCTCCGTCAGACCGAAGCAGCCGATCCATTCGCCGGAAGCCAGTTTCGGCAGGTATTTCTGCTTTTGAGCTTCGGTACCGAATTCGTTGATCGGCACCATCACCAGCGAGGATTGCACACTCATCATCGAGCGGTAGCCCGAATCGACACGCTCGACTTCACGGGCAATCAGGCCATAGCTGACGTAGTTCAGGCCACTGCCACCGTATTGCTCAGGAATGGTGGCACCCAACAGGCCCACCTCCCCCATCTCGCGAAAGATCGCCGGATCGGTCTTTTCATGGCGGAAAGCTTCGAGAACCCGCGGCGCGAGCTTCTGCTGAGCGAACTGCGCAGCGGTGTCGCGAATCATGCGCTCTTCTTCGGTGAGCTGTTGATCCAGCAGCAGGGGATCGATCCAGTTGAAGCTAGCTTTACCGGCCATGAGTGTGTCCTCTCGAAACAGGTCAAATAACGTGGACTGATCCTAGGCCGGGTTCGGCGTCACGGCAAACGAGGATTTCGCATACTGTTGTGCTAATTTCTCACTCCGAAACGTCGCGCAATGCATTTAAGGCGATGTATTAGTGAGGTTGACGTACATGCGCAGAAAGATACCCAGCACAACCGCCCTGATAAGCTTTGAAGCGGCAGCGCGACACGAAAGCTTTACCAAAGCAGCCGAGGAGCTTTCGCTGACCCAAGGTGCAATCTGTCGACAGATCGCCAGCCTGGAAGAGTTCCTGAATGTGGAACTCTTTCGACGCTCACGGCGCGGTGTAAAGCTGACTGAAGCCGGGCTTTCCTACAGCCGTCGGGTTGCCACTCAACTCGACGCAGTCGAGCGCGACACTTTGTCGGTGATGGGCCAGCAGGGCGCCAACGTAATCGAGCTGGCCGTGGTACCGACTTTCGGCACCCAGTGGTTACTGCCGCGACTCAAAGACTTCCAACACAAACATCCCGAAGTGACGGTCAACCTGACCAACCGGACGCGGCCATTCCTGTTTGCCGACACGGACTTCGATGCCGCGATTTACTTTGGCGACGCGGATTGGTCGGGCACGGAATCCCACCGCTTGATGGGCGAAAATCCCATGCCCGTTTGCAGCCCCGGCCTACTCGGAAAGAAAACCATCCTTTCCCCCGAAGAAATCGCAGAACTCCCTCTCCTGCAACAAACCACCCGGCCGTATGCCTGGCGTCAGTGGTTCAACTCCCAGCATCTGAACATCCCTCGAGACATGACAGGCCCGCGCTACGAGCTATTCTCAATGCTCGCCCAGGCGGCGATGCACGACATGGGCATAGCATTGATTCCGCCATTCCTGATTCAACGCGAATTGACAGAGAAACGCCTGGTCATCGCCAACCCTCAGGCGCTCTCCAGTATCAAGGCGTATTACTTGATGATTCCTGAGCGAAAGGTCGAATCGGCATCTTTAAGGGCTTTTCGAGATTGGCTGGTCACGCAGGCGCACAGCTATAGCCTAGAAGAATAAAGGCCCGGATCGCCTTGTTGACTTCGTAGTCAGTTAATCAAAAACCCTACAGATATACGGATATGTCGCTTAAACACAAACTGTTTGGTAAAGCAGTACAAACGTCCCACAAGCGCCTGAAGACGCGGCTTTGCGCCACTATTGAGGGCCGATGCCGCATCATTCATACGGCCGATGTCCAATTTCCTGAATTTGCGCCAGAATCCTTACAAGGCACGGCCTGCAAGGGATTGAGCCGGTTGGTTGCGACATTCGGTCACGGGGTGACTTGTAGTTAATTTTCCGTCACCCGTCATAATCCCTTGAAGGGCACAAAGTTCGCCTGCAAAATGCCGCGCCCCGTCCTGATTTGGCGGGGTCGTGCTGATCGGCCGCCCCAGCCGCACCATCCGTAGTGCATGGGTTTACTCAATAAGATCACGCAGGAGATTTGACGTGCACATTGGTGTTCCTCTCGAAACCCAGACCGGTGAAACACGGGTTGCTGCAACCCCGGAAACCATCAAGAAGCTGATCGGCCAAGGTCATAAGGTCACTGTACAAAGCGGCGCCGGCATTAACGCCAGTGTTGTCGACAGTGCCTATGAAGCAGCGGGCGCAAGCATTGGCAGCGCCAGCGATGTGTTTGGCGCAGAGCTGATTCTTAAGGTAGTCGCCCCCAGCGACAGCGAACTCGCACTGATCAAGAGCGGCACCATTGTGGTGGGCATGCTCAATCCGTTCAGCAACGAAACCATCGCCAAGATGGCCGAATGCGGCATTACCGCATTCGCACTGGAAGCCGCGCCCCGCACGTCCCGCGCTCAGAGCCTGGATGTGCTGTCATCGCAAGCCAACATTGCCGGCTACAAGGCGGTGTTGTTGGCAGCTCATTACTATCCGCGCTTCATGCCAATGCTGATGACCGCTGCCGGCACCGTGAAAGCGGCGCGCGTTCTGATTCTCGGTGCCGGTGTGGCCGGGTTGCAGGCGATTGCCACGGCAAAACGCCTGGGAGCAGTGATCGAGGCGTCTGACGTGCGTCCTGCAGTCAAGGAGCAGATCGAATCTCTCGGCGCCAAGTTCGTCGACGTGCCTTACGAGACCGATGAAGAGCGCGAATGCGCCGTTGGTGTCGGCGGTTACGCACGCCCCATGCCCGCCAGCTGGATGCAGCGCCAGGCCGCAGCCGTGCACGAACGCGCCAAACAGGCTGACATCGTTATCACCACAGCGCTGATTCCAGGACGCAAGGCACCGACGCTGCTGAGCGCGGAAACCGTGGCACAGATGAAACCGGGTTCGGTGGTCGTCGACCTTGCGGCAGCTCAGGGCGGTAACTGCCCGCTGACCGTAGCCGATCAGGTGGTGGTCGAAAATGGCGTGACCATTGTCGGCCCTACCAACCTGGCCGGCGCGGTGGCAGCCGACGCTTCGGCGCTGTACGCGCGCAACCTGCTGGACTTCATGAAACTGTTGTTCGATAAAGAAGGACAACTGGTGATCAACCTCGAAGACGATATCGTCGCCGCGTGCCTGATGTGCCGCGACGGCCAGATCGTGCGCAAGAACGGCTGAGGATAAAAACAATGGAAGACATGCTGATCTCTGACGGTATCTACAACCTGATCATCTTCGTGCTGGCGATTTATGTCGGTTATCACGTGGTCTGGAACGTGACACCTGCGCTTCACACGCCCCTGATGGCGGTGACCAACGCTATCTCGGCAATTGTGATCGTCGGCGCCATGCTCGCTGCCGCGTTGACCGTCACGCCCCTGGGCAAAACCATGGGCACCCTGGCCGTAGCCCTGGCGGCGGTCAATGTGTTCGGTGGCTTCCTGGTCACCCGTCGCATGCTGGAAATGTTCAAGAAAAAAGCGGCGCCAGCAAAAGCTCCGGCAGCCAAGGCCGAAGCAGTCAAGGCTGAGGTGCAGCAAGCATGAGCATGAACCTCGTTACTTCCCTGTACCTGATCGCCTCGGTCTGCTTCATCCAGGCGCTCAAGGGCCTCTCGCATCCAACGACCTCGCGTCGCGGCAACCTGTTCGGCATGCTCGGCATGGGTCTGGCAGTCCTGACGACGGTCGGCCTGATCTACAAATTGGGTTCCGAACTGGCCCACGACGGCATCGTCTACGTGATCGTCGGCCTGTTGATCGGCGGTACCGCCGGTTCGATCATGGCCAAACGCGTTGAAATGACCAAAATGCCTGAGCTGGTCGCTTTCATGCACAGCATGATTGGCCTGGCAGCGGTGTTCATTGCCATTGCGGCGGTGGTCGAACCTCAATCGCTGGGCATCGTCAAGCAACTCGGCGACGCCATTCCGGCGGGTAACCGCCTGGAGCTGTTCCTGGGCGCGGCCATTGGTGCAATCACTTTCTCCGGTTCGGTGATCGCGTTCGGCAAACTGTCGGGCAAGTACAAGTTCCGCCTGTTCCAAGGCGCACCGGTACAGTTCAGCGGTCAGCACAAACTGAACCTGCTGTTGGGTGTAGCCACGCTGGCACTGGGCGTGACCTACATGCTGACGGGCAACCTGACTGCCTTCGCCGTGATGCTGGCTCTGGCCTTCGTCATGGGTGTGCTGATCATCATCCCGATCGGTGGCGCCGACATGCCGGTAGTGGTGTCGATGCTCAACAGCTATTCCGGCTGGGCAGCGGCGGGCATTGGTTTCTCGCTGAACAACTCGATGCTGATCATCGCCGGTTCGCTGGTGGGCTCAAGCGGTGCGATCCTCTCGTACATCATGTGCAAGGCGATGAACCGCTCCTTCTTTAATGTATTGCTCGGCGGTTTCGGCAATACAGCCGATGCAGGTCCTGCAGGCGCGAAGGAAGCCCGCCCGGTGAAATCCGGTTCGGCTGATGACGCGACCTTCCTGCTGACCAACGCCGACACCGTGATCATCGTCCCGGGCTACGGCCTGGCGGTAGCGCGGGCGCAGCATGCATTGAAGGAACTGACCGAGAAGCTGACCCACCGCGGCGTGACCGTGAAGTACGCGATCCACCCGGTTGCAGGTCGTATGCCGGGCCACATGAACGTGTTGCTGGCCGAGGCCGAAGTGCCTTACGACCAGGTGTTCGAGATGGAAGACATCAACTCCGAGTTCGGCCAGGCAGACGTGGTGCTGGTACTCGGCGCGAACGACGTGGTCAACCCGGCCGCCAAGAACGATCCGAAATCGCCGATTGCCGGCATGCCGATTCTCGAAGCGTTCAAGGCCAAGACCATCATCGTCAACAAGCGCTCGATGGCCAGCGGCTATGCCGGTCTGGACAACGAACTGTTCTACCTGGACAAGACCATGATGGTGTTCGGCGACGCCAAGAAAGTCATCGAAGACATGGTTAAAGCCGTCGAATAAATCTCTCGGCACGACTGAAACGCCCCGACTCGTCGGGGCGTTTTTGTTTGTGCAAAGCGTCGGACAATCGACGTCTTTGTTACCGATCCGGTAACGGTGTTTTGCTTGAAAGCCCCGAAATAGACGCCTCGTTTGCGACCTTGGTAGCGGGACAGCGGCTAGCGAAATTAACTAGACTGCGCATCCTGATACCCGTTGCCCGAGATAACAATCCATGTACCGTGACCGTATTCGCCTGCCATCGTTGTTGGACAAAGTGATGAGCGCTGCCGACGCCGCCGCTCTGATTCAGGACGGCATGACCGTTGGCATGAGCGGCTTCACCCGCGCCGGCGAAGCCAAGGCCGTACCCCACGCACTGGCGGAGCGAGCCAAGGTCACGCCGCTGAAGATCAGCCTGATGACCGGCGCCAGTCTGGGCAACGACCTCGACAAGCAACTCACCGAAGCCGGCGTGCTGTCACGCCGCATGCCGTTCCAGGTGGACAGCACCTTGCGCAAGGCGATTAACGCAGGCGAGGTGATGTTCATCGATCAACACCTTTCGGAAACCGTCGAGCAACTGCGCAATCAACAGCTCAAGTTGCCAGATATCGCGGTGATCGAAGCCGTGGCCATCACCGAGCAAGGCCATATCGTGCCGACTACATCGGTGGGTAACTCGGCCAGCTTCGCGATTTTCGCCAAACACGTGATCGTCGAGATCAACCTGGCACACAACCCGAATCTCGAAGGTCTGCACGACATCTATATTCCGACCTATCGTCCGACCCGCACGCCGATCCCACTGGTCAAGGTCGACGATCGCATTGGCAGCAGCGCAATCCCGATCCCGCCGGAAAAGATTGTGGCGATCGTCATCACCCAGCAACCGGACTCACCATCCACCGTGCTGCCACCCGACGCCGACACCCAAGCCATTGCCGATCACTTGATCGACTTCTTCAAGCAGGAAGTGGACGCCGGGCGCATGACCAATAAGCTCGGGCCGCTGCAGGCCGGGATCGGTACCATCGCCAACTCGGTGATGTGCGGCCTGATCGACTCGCCTTTCGAAGACCTGACGATGTATTCCGAAGTGCTGCAGGACTCGACGTTCGACCTGATCGACGCGGGCAAGCTGAGCTTTGCTTCGGGAAGCTCCATCACCCTCTCCAGCCGCCGCAATGCTGACGTGTTCGGCAACCTGGAGCGCTACAAGGACAAACTGGTGCTGCGCCCTCAGGAGATCTCCAATCACCCCGAAGTGGTACGTCGCCTCGGGATCATCGGTATCAACACGGCGCTTGAGTTCGACATCTATGGCAACGTCAACTCCACCCACGTCTGCGGCACGCGGATGATGAATGGGATTGGCGGTTCGGGTGACTTTGCACGCAATGCGCACCTGGCGATCTTCGTGACCAAGTCGATTGCCAAGGGCGGCGCGATTTCCAGCGTGGTGCCGATGGTCAGCCATGTCGACCACACCGAGCATGACGTCGACATCCTGGTCACCGAAATCGGTTTGGCCGATCTGCGCGGCCTGGCGCCCCGCGAGCGGGCGCGGGTGATCATCGACAACTGCGTACACCCGGATTACCGCCAGGCCCTCAGCGATTATTTTGAAAAGGCTTGCGCAGTGGGCGGACATACCCCGCATATCCTGCGTGATGCCCTGAGCTGGCACATGAACCTGGAAGAAACCGGGCGAATGATCGCCAGTTAATTGGTACAGATTGCCGCTGACGCAAACACAGTTTCGTCAGCGGGCAATTGCAAGACGCTTTACTTACAAAAACTGTACTGCTGTACCGGTCTTTTCCTACAGCTATAGCCTACTCATCAAGTCTTAATGGCCGAAAATGCACCATAATGGCGCAGACAAGTACAGTTGCCTCAATTTAGACCAGTACACCGCCTATAAACAGTTAACTGAGCCCTCACAATACAGATGAACTGTATCTACAGTGGCTAGGCAAGAGAGAGGATCATGGGCACCAGTTAAACCACTACCTAATCCCGCCACAAGCGGAAGGATGTCAATCATGGAACGTACACTCAGTTCCGAACTGTTCTTCGAAGACACTGCTGCAAAAACCCAGGCTTCCATGCCTCTGCGCGTTATCGCCAACCTGATGCTGTGGCAGCGCCGCATCTCCAGCCGCCATCAACTGGCTCGTCTGGATTCGCGTCTGCTGGCTGATGCCGGGATTAGCGAAGCACAACGCTACGAAGAGCTGAGCAAGCCGTTCTGGCGCTAAGTTAGCGTCGCTGGCCCTGACCTGATGGTCCATCGCCAGCAACCCGAATTGAAAAAACGAAACCCGTCGTGGGAAACCACGACGGGTTTCGTCGTTTTGGAGCCAGAATTTCGGCCATCTGATTCAAATAGGTACAGTTTTAAGTATTGATATTCTAACCAGTACAATTTTGGCATTTCACGTCTTCAGAGAACCTGATCAGCGTCACGCAAATCAGCCAATATCCCGGCCCGAACAAACGACACTGTGCGAATCGTTGCGCACAGGCCTAATATCAAACCAATAAGTGGCGAATGCCAAGCGTCTGGCGTCAGACTCCGCACAGAGCGCCACCTTAAAATTGCCCATCAAAAGGAGTTACACCATGTCCCGTCTTCGTCTGCTTAGCGCTGCAGCCCTGCTTGCCGTGGCTGCCAATTCCCACGCCACCAGCTTCATCGTGACCACCGATGCCGTCGTTGGTGCACTCAAGGCCACATCGGACGCGACCTCCGACGTCACGTCTTCTTTTAGAGACGACAAAATTGTACTCGCGGCCCGTGACGACGCTGCCAGCTTCGTTGCCAGTGAAGGCGCCATCCGTGGCGTAAAACTGGAAAGCGCTCTCGACCACATTCGCCATCAGGCGCCACAACTCAACGCGACAGACGCACAACTGGCACAGGCGATCCTGACGATCTAAGCGACTGCTTTGAAGAGGGACACGTCAGACGTGTCCCGATATTTCGACGCTGGCTCTAGACCGGGCCTTGCGCTAGCCTTGAGACTCACTTTCAACTGTCGAGTCTCATGCGTTTTTTTTCATATCTGTTAATCCCTTCACTGTTTTTTGCGGCCACCTACTCAGGCGCGGCCCAGGCTTTCGATGCCTTCAACCTGTCCACGCAAGGCACCGTAGCCAGCGGTTACGCCACAAGCATGGTGACCTCCGCGCCCTTCGACCATAAACTGCTGCTCGCCGCCCGGGATGATGCCGCGGCGTTCATCGCCAGTGATGGCCAACTCAGAGGCGCACAACTGGAATCGGCCCTGTCTTACCTGCGCCGGACCCAGCCAAAACTTCATGCAAGCGACCTTGAACTGGCACAGGCAATTCTCGTCCAATAGTTATCCCAAGTTTCTCCGGAGTCGTTCCATGCGTAACCCGCTGATTGCCGCCACCCTCGGCCTGCTGTTGTTGGCCGATGTGGCACAGGCCCATACCCTGGTTGCCACCAGTAACATCCTTATCCGCGCGACCCAGCGCACACTCGATTTCACGTCTGATACAACAACGTCCATTCGCGACTCGAAAATCGTCCGCGAAGCTCAAGACGATGCCGCCAGCTTTGTCGCCAGTAACGGAGACATCCGTGGTGCGCACCTGGAATCGGCTTTCAGTTTGTTGCGCACCCGCGTTCCGGAAGCCCGAGACGCCAGTGATCAGGATCTCGCTGAAGCCATCCTCGCACTGTGAGGTCTCCAGTCACCTGGCTGTTGGCCGGGGTCATGTTGCTGCTCGGCAACATGGCCCACGCCGACCTCGAACTGCATCTCAAGACCGAAGGCCTGAGCCCCGCACAGCAGCAGGCCAGCCAGGCATTGCTGGATGAAGCCATGCAGGCATTGCCGCCGCATTTCATCAAGCAACTCGACCGTCGAATTGACGTCGGCTGGACCGATGACATGCCCGCCAACGCCTACGGCCAGGCGTCCCCGGTTTCTGAGCTCGATTTGAACCGCAATCTGCTGGCCAGCCTCACCGATGGCAGCGCAGCCACCAAGAAAACCTATCGTCCTCACGGCACAGTGCGTCGGGAAATGCTGGCCACGGTTCTGCACGAACTGACCCACATTTATGATCGCTCGCGTTTGTGGCCACAGGCGCAGCGCTCGCTGATTCAGCGCTGTACCCGCCAGGACAGCAGCGCAGGGCTGGTCGGTATTCCAGATGAATGCCGAGGCCAGTCTGGCCGCCGCTTTACCCTCAGCGACGATCCGCGCTTGCTTGATCTCGCCGGTTGGCCGCAATACGTGGGTCGTCGTGGTGAGCGTGAACAGCACAACCGCCAGATTGCCCGCAGCCCGGACATCTACGAGACCAGCAGCCCTAAGGAATTCGTCGCGGTCAACATGGAGTATTTCCTGCTTGACCCGAGTTATGCCTGCCGTCGTCCGGCGCTGTACCGCTATTACAAAGAGCACTTTGGATGGGCACCCACCGCCAAGAGCGACTGCGGTAAAACCTTCGCTTTCCTGAATGCCGGCAATGATTTTGCCAAAACCCCGCTGGGCCAGGTCGATCCAGAGCGAGTTTATGCCGTCGACTATTTGCTGGCCGAGGCTAACCAGAACTGGGTCAGTCGATGGGGCCACAGCATGTTGCGCCTGGTGATCTGCGCACCGGGACGCCCACGCGGGCCGGATTGTCGGTTGGATCTGGACCAGCATCTGGTGCTGTCATATCGGGCCTTTGTCGGCGACGTGCAGCTGTCGAGCTGGGACGGTCTGGTGGGTAAATATCCGTCACGTCTGTTTGTATTACCGCTGGCTCAAGTCATTGACGAGTACACCAAGACTGAATTGCGCAGCCTGGCATCCGTACCGCTGGACCTTTCGCGCAGCGAGATCGAAGGTGTGGTTGAGCGCGCCGCCGAGATGCACTGGAGTTACGACGGCAACTACTTTTTCCTCTCCAACAATTGCGCCGTAGAGGAGCTGAAGTTACTGCGCAGTGGCACTAACAATTCAAAACTGGTTGCTCTGGACAACATCATGCCCAACGGCCTGCTGGAAGTGCTGAAAGGGCGCGGGCTGGCGGACACCAGTGTGCTGGACGATCCCCGCGAAGCACTGCGCCTGGGCTATCGGTTCGACTCGTTCCGGGATCGCTATCAAGCGATGTTTGATGTGCTGAAAAAAAGCCTGCCGGTCAAACAGGAAACCGTCGAAGACTGGCTGGACTTGAAGGCCGAAGAGCGCCGCACGTGGTTCGAACAGGCAGATCTGCGCACCAGCGCGGCCCTTCTGTTGCTCGAGCAAGCAAGCTTCCGGCGCCAGTTGTTGCTGGCTCAGGACGAAGTCAAACAGCGTTACCTGGGCGCTCGAGAATTGAAAAACGGCGGGATGGACAAGGCTAATGCAACGCTGAGGCAGATTCTCGATAACAGCGGCTTCCTCAGTCGACCGGCCGAATTGCTCGGCAGCGGAGGATACGGCTTGCCGCAGCCGAATGAATGGCAGCGCCTGGAGTCGGAAAGCAGCCTGCGGCAAAAGCAGCTTCAAGCCTTGACCGGGGATCTGGACAAGGAAGTACGGGCGCTGCTCGAACCGTCCCGAGCAGCCGAAATGGCTGCCAACGAGGCTAACGTGAAACAAATTGGCGAGCATCTGCGTAAATTGCACAAGGCGTCGGGTGGGCTGGAGTTGCCTTGATATAGGCCTTTCCCCTCCCCTGACGCGCAACAAAAAAAGGCTTCAGAACCGAGTTCTGAAGCCTTTTTGTTGATTCCCGTACGTCGGGGAAATCACCCTCAGCTGACGCGTGCCTGGCGCACGCCGTCGGCCAGCGCCGAGCACAGGCTCAATACACCATCGATTGCCTGGTCCGGTGTAGTGGCATTGGCGATGTGATCGATCAACGCCGACCCCACCACCACACCATCGGCCAGACGCGCGATGGCCGCCGCTTGTTCTGGTGTGCGAATGCCAAAACCGATACTGATCGGCAGATCGGTATGACGGCGCAGGCGAGCGACCGCTTCTTCGACATGTTCCAGCGTTGCGGCGCCAGCACCGGTCACACCGGCCACGGACACGTAGTACACGAAGCCGGAGCTGCCATTGAGCACCGTTGGCAAACGCACGTCATCGGTGGTCGGCGTGGTCAGGCGGATGAAGTCGATGCCGGCAGCCTGCGCCGGGTCGCACAGTTCGCCGTTATGCTCAGGCGGCATGTCGACCACGATCAAGCCATCGACGCCGGCCTCTTTCGCTTCGGCGATGAAACGTGGCACGCCGTACATGTGGATGGGGTTGAAGTAGCCCATCAGCACCAGCGGGGTTTCGTTGTTGTCCTTGCGGAATTCACGAACCATTTCCAGGGTTTTCGCCAGGTTCTGCCTGGCACCCAGGGCACGGATGTTGGCGAGCTGGATCGCTGGGCCGTCGGCCATCGGATCGGTGAAGGGCATGCCCAATTCGATCACGTCAGCGCCGGCTGCCGGCAAGCCTTTGAGGATGGCCAACGAGGTGTCGTAGCTCGGGTCGCCAGCGGTGACGAAGGTCACCAGCGCGGCACGGTTCTGTTCCTTGAGTTCGGCAAAACGTGTTTGCAGGCGGCTCATCAGTGTTTCTCCTGCTTGGATTGGTCCATGTGGTGCATCACGGTTTGCATGTCTTTGTCGCCACGGCCGGACAGGTTGACGACCATCAGGTGATCCTTCGGCAGGTTCGGGGCGCGCTTGAACACTTCAGCCAGGGCATGGGCGCTTTCCAGGGCAGGAATGATCCCTTCCAGACGGCAGCATTGATGGAACGCCGCAAGGGCTTCGTCATCAGTCACCGAGGTGTACTGAACGCGGCCGATGTCATGCAACCAGGCGTGTTCCGGACCAATACCCGGATAGTCGAGGCCGGCGGAAATCGAGTGGGCATCGATGATCTGGCCATCTTCGTCCTGCAGCAGGAAGGTGCGGTTACCATGCAGCACGCCGGGTACACCACCATTGAGGCTGGCTGCGTGCTTGCCGGTTTCAATGCCATAACCGGCTGCTTCAACACCGATGATTTCAACGCTCTTGTCGTCGAGGAACGGATGGAACAAGCCCATGGCGTTGGAGCCGCCGCCGATGCACGCCACCAGGCTGTCCGGCAGACGGCCTTCCTGGGCTTGCAGTTGATCACGGGTTTCCTTGCCGATGACGGCCTGGAAGTCGCGAACCATCGCTGGATACGGGTGCGGACCGGCTACGGTGCCGATCAGGTAGAAGGTGCTGTCGACGTTGGTCACCCAGTCACGCAAGGCTTCGTTCATCGCGTCCTTGAGAGTGCCGGTGCCGGCCACGACTGGAATCACCTCGGCGCCCAGCAGCTTCATGCGAAATACGTTGGCCTGCTGACGTTCGATGTCAGTGGTACCCATGTAGATCACGCAATCGAGACCAAAACGCGCGGCCACGGTGGCAGTCGCCACACCATGCATGCCAGCGCCGGTTTCGGCGATGATGCGTTTCTTGCCCATGCGCCGCGCCAGCAGGATCTGGCCGATGCAATTGTTGATCTTGTGCGCGCCGGTGTGGTTCAGCTCTTCACGCTTGAGGTAAATCTTCGCACCGCCGCAGAACTCGGTCAGGCGTTCGGCGAAATACAGAGGACTTGGACGACCGACGTAATCGCGCTGGAAGTAGGCCAATTCTTCTTTGAATGCCGGATCTTCCTTGGCCACTTCGTATTCGCGGGCCAGATCGAGGATCAACGGCATCAGGGTTTCGGCAACGTAACGGCCGCCGAACGCGCCAAACAGGCCGTTGGCATCAGGGCCGTTGCGCAGATTGGTCTGGGTCATTTGGGCGCTCCAGTTGAATGCGTGAATGGGGCATAAAGAGACAGTGGGGTCCACTCTACCCCTGACGTCCTCGACTGAAAACCGATAAGATCGCCATAACCTGTCAGGAAAACTCACAGATAAAATGAGCCACGACCTCCCCCCGCTCAATGCCCTGCGCGCCTTCGAGGCAACCGCCCGGCTGAACAGTGTCAGTCAGGCAGCGGAGCAGTTGCACGTAACTCACGGCGCAGTCAGCCGTCAGCTCAAGGTGCTGGAAGAACACCTCGGCGTCAGCCTTTTCGTCAAGGATGGCCGTGGCCTTAAACTCACAGATGCCGGAATGCGGCTACGCGACGCCAGTGCTGAAGCTTTCGAACGCTTGCGTACGGTTTGCGCCGAGCTCACGCAAAGCACGGCGGATGCGCCATTTGTGCTGGGTTGTTCGGGGAGCCTCCTGGCACGCTGGTTCATTCCGCGCCTGGGTCGATTGAATGCCGACTTGCCTGACCTGCGTTTGCACCTGTCTGCCGGGGAAGGCGATCTCGATCCGCGTCGCCCGGGCCTGGATGCCTTGCTGGTTTTTGCCGAGCCGCCCTGGCCTGCGGACATGCAGGTCTTTGAACTGACCAGCGAGCGGATCGGCCCGGTCATGAGCCCGCGGTTCGCCGGCTTCGAGCGCCTGAAAACGGCACCGCCCAGCGCGTTGCTCAATGAATCGTTGCTGCACACCACTTCCCGGCCGCAGGCCTGGCCCAGCTGGGTGCAACAAAGCGGCCTCGACGCCAAGGCGTTGAAGTACGGACAGGGTTTCGAACATTTGTATTACTTGCTGGAAGCGGCCGTGGCCGGGCTGGGTGTGGCGATTGCCCCGGAGCCGCTGGTGGCTGAAGATTTGAAGGCCGGCCGTTTGGTAGCGCCATGGGGTTTCAGCGAAACCCCGGCACATCTGGCGCTGTGGCTACCCAAGCGCGCCGCGGACGGGCGCGCCCGGCAACTGGCGCATTGGCTCAAGAATGAGTTGCGCCAGACGGATCAGTCACCGCGTTTGCATAGCAAGTAAGCCGCCAACAGGCCCAGTGCACCGACGGCAACACCCGCTGTAGTCCAAGGGTGTTCCTGGGCGTAGTCCCGGGTTGCAATACCTGTCTCACGGGTTTTGACCTTGACCTCTTCATAGGCATCGGCGAGCAGATGGCGCGAATGCCGCAATGCGTTCTCGGCGTTGCCTTTGAGCACCTTGAGGGTTTTACGCGACTCGTCCGAGGCGTCTTCCTTCAGGTTTTCCAAGGATTTGAGCAGACTCTCGATCTCCGCTTCCATGCTTTGCAATGAGGCTTTACGTAACGAGCTGTTGGCCATGGTGGCTCTCCTGCATTGTTGATGAGTGGCGTGTGTTGGTTGGGACTTCAGCGGTTCGAGAAAGTGCAGTAAATCTGAACTTCCATGTCGGATCGAGCGACAGAAGTAAGACACAAATTCACTGCTAGGCTGTACTTCACACCCAAAAGGAGAACCCCATGTCTGACCATCACACCTACAAGAAAGTCGAATTGGTTGGCTCATCCACCAGCAGCATTGAAGATGCGATCAACAACGCCCTGGCTGAAGCGGCCAAAAGCATCAAACACATGGAATGGTTTGAAGTGACCGAAACCCGTGGGCATATCCAGGACGGCAAGGCTGCACACTTTCAGGTGACGCTGAAAGTCGGATTCCGGATTGCCAGCAGCTGAGGGTCGACCCGTCTTCTGAACTTGCGCGCTGGCCGATTGCCATAGGGAATGGCAAAGCGCTACATAAGTGCGTCCAGCCGACGCTGGGCGCCCCTTTGAACCGACCGGGGATGCGACTGATGAAGAAGTTTATTTTGGCAATTGGATTATTGAGCCTTGCAGGCACCGTGTTCGCCGCCGGTAAGTCATGCGAAGAGCTCAAAGCGGAAATCGCCGCAAAACTGGATGCCAAGGGCGTTTCCGGGTATTCGCTGGAAATTGTCGATAAAGGCACCGAGGCCGGCGGGCAAGTGGTCGGCACCTGTGAAAGCGGTACCAAGGTCATTGTCTACAAAAAATAGCCTGATTCCTTCAGACAATAAAAAGCCGACGCAAAACGTCGGCTTTTTACGCCTGCCTGAAGATCAGCCTTTCATGACTTGCGCCAACAATTCGTAGGAATGCAGACGATCGGAATGTTCATACAGGTCGCAGGTAAAGATCAACTCATCGGCCTGAGTCTGTTCGATCAACACTTCCAGTCTGGCGCGGATTTTCTCCGGGCCGCCGATCATTGCCAGACCGAGGAAATCGCTCACCGCTTCTCGCTCATGGGGCAGCCACAGGCCATCCATGGTTTTCACCGGTGGGCGCTGGACCAGGCTCTGGCCTCGCATCAGGGCGAGAATGCGCTGGAACACCGAGGTGGCCAGATAGTCCGCCTGTTCATCGGTGTCAGCCGCCACCAGCGGTACGCCGAGCATCACGTAGGGCTTGTCCAGGACCGCGGAAGGTGTGAAGTGATTGCGGTAGACGCGAATCGCCTCGTGCATGAAGCGCGGTGCGAAATGTGACGCAAAGGCGTAAGGCAATCCTCTTTCGCCCGCCAGTTGCGCACTGAACAGGCTGGACCCCAGCAGCCAGATCGGAACATTCGTACCGGTGCCCGGCATCGCGATGACGCGCTGGTCCGGCGTGCGAGGGCCGAGGTAACGCGCCAGTTCCGCAACATCTTCCGGAAAATCATCGGCACTGCCGGAACGTTCACGACGCAGGGCTCGGGCGGTCATCTGATCCGAGCCCGGCGCACGTCCGAGGCCGAGGTCGATCCGCCCCGGATAAAGGCTTTCCAAGGTGCCGAATTGTTCAGCAATCACCAATGGCGCGTGGTTGGGCAGCATCACCCCACCCGAACCGACACGGATGGTCGATGTGCCCCCCGCCAGATAACCCAACAGCACCGAGGTCGCGGAACTGGCAATGCCATCCATGTTGTGATGTTCGGCGACCCAAAAACGGTGGTAGCCGAATTTTTCCACATGCTGCGCCAGGTCCAGCGAATTGCGCAGCGATTGCGCTGCGCTGCCGTTTTCCCGCACGGGCACCAGATCGAGGGTCGAGAACTTGATATCGGACAGTCGTTTCATAAACCTGCTACTCCAATTGAGGGCGCAGGTTTTTCTCGCGAACGAAAACCTGCCGAATCCAAAAGCGTGTTTCATGCAATGAGGGCATATACCCGAGTTTCAATAGCACGGGGAAAATTCGTACAAAAAAAGCGGACGGATCAGATGAGATGAACTTTGCGCCAAGGTCTATCCTCAGAACCCTGACAAACCAAACCAAATAGGCACGACGCTTCGTGCCGAATCCTGGAGGAGACAAGCATGGCGATCATCAAGAAAGCATCAGCCCATTGGGAAGGTGATCTGAAAACCGGCATCGGCTCGATTTCCACGGAAACCGGTGTACTTCGGGAAGCGCCCTACGGCTTCAAGGCGCGCTTCGAAGGCGGCAAGGGCACCAACCCTGAAGAGCTGATCGGCGCCGCCCACGCGGGTTGTTTTTCCATGGCATTTTCCATGATTCTCGGCGACGCGGGCCTCAAGGCTGACAGTATTGATACCAATGCCGAAGTCACGCTGGACCAGGTGGATGGCGGTTTTGCGATCACGGCCGTGAAACTGATCCTCAAAGCGAAAATTCCCGGCGCCAGCCAGGCGCAGTTCGAAGAGCTGAGCAACAAGGCCAAGGAAGGATGCCCGGTTTCCAAAGTGCTGAATGCAAGGATCACCCTGGAAGCCACGCTGGTCAGTTGAACACTGATTAAAGATCGCAGCCTCAGGCAACCCCTACAGGGTCAACGTGAATCTGTGGAGCTGCCGAAGGCTGCGATCTTTTTTGCCTTGAAACAAACAACGCTTGCAAAACTGTGGTCGAATTAATGACAGCAGCCCAAACGCACGGATATGCGTGCTGCCTCAAAAGGAGCTTCAACCATGAAACGTTTTGCCTTGGCGGTTATCTGTTGCGCGTTGGCCACATCGGCCTTTGCCGCACCCAAGCCCTGTGAAGAACTCAAGGCCGAAATCGAAGCCAAGATCCAGGCAAGTGGCGTTACGTCCTACACCCTGGAGATCGTGGCCAACGACGAAGTGCACGATCAGAACATGGTCGTAGGCTCATGCGAGAACGGCACCAAGAAAATCATTTACCAGAAGAACGATCGCTGACCGACCCTACGGAACACAGTTGATCTGGCGTTCTTCGGCAACGATTTCATGTTTGGCGTTATACAGGCGTGCTTGCGGGGTGAACGCCATGGAGCGGGCCTGAAGCAGATAACGCTGACCGGCTTCGAAATGATCGTACTTGATGATCATGTAGCACAGCCGTTCCGTGCCACCATCCATTAGGTCCGAACTTCCACCCGGCACTTCGAAATCGAAGCGAACAGTCAACTCATGACTACCCGGGGTGACCTGGAAAAAACGTCCATCACGCAATCGCTGGTTGTCCAGACGCTCGGCCATCAACAATTTGTCGTTGGGAAATGGCGTAGAGAAATCGACCCACGCCATTTGCGGATTAGCTGCCGGCATCGGTGTCGAACAACCGGCCACCGCACTTGCGGTCAGTAACAGCAATAACCTGCGCATGATGAATATCCCGATGTCTGGATACTCAGGATAGCGCTGATCAGGTGCGTTGGCAGCCAGCCGGTGTGCCTTGACCGATGACTTTTCGCTGCTGATCGTAAAGTTTGGCCCACGGGCGGAAGCCAATGTTCCCCGCTTGCAGTTGATAGCGCTCACCGGCATTGAAACCGTTGAATTTCACGTTCATCTGACAATCACGCCACAGCGGCTCGGCATCGGGGCCGATGTTGGTGGGCTGCACCGGAAACTGATAGCGAACCGTCAACTCATGACTGCCCGGCTGCACCTCGAAGTAACGCTTGTCGGTGGCCGCCTTGTTGTCCACCTCCATCGCCAGCAGTGCCGTGTCTTCCTGATGCGACTCCAGATCGATCCATGCCTGCGTCGGATCATGGTGAGGTAACCCGAACCCGGCACAACCGGCCAGCATCAGCAGGCCTCCCGTCAGCATCAACTTGCGCATAGCGGAGCTCCAGTCAAGCGGGATAGTCTTGCGAGCAGACTCTCCAGAGATTTTTATTTTGATCAGGCCGCGTCCAAGCCTTGGGTTACTTGATCGCGTTTTACGCGTTTTGTTTCCGGGTGCGTTATTTTTGTTGCTCAACGGTTGTTCCAGCATCAGTTACTACAGCCAACTGGCCAGCGGTCAGATGCAGTTGCTGCGGGCACGGGAGCCGGTTTCCAGTGTCATTGCCGACTCTCAGCGAGATCAGAAACTGCGTGCGCATCTGGCCGAATCGCAAAAGGCCCGGACGTTCGCCAGCCGACAGTTGCACCTGCCGGATAACCAGAGTTACCGCTTGTACGCTGACATTGGTCGCCCTTATGTAGTCTGGAACGTATTTGCCACGCCGGAATTTTCCCTGAAACCGCAAAATCACTGCTTCCCGATTGCCGGGTGCGTGGCGTATCGCGGCTATTACAGCCAGAGTGCCGCTCGCGGTGAGGCGGCGTTGCAGCGCCTGCAAGGCCTGGACGTATCCATCGGCGGCGTCGAGGCGTACTCGACACTGGGCTGGTTCAATGATCCGATCATGAGTTCGATGATGGGCTGGGGCGACGAACGCCTGGCCACGCTGATCTTTCACGAACTGGCGCATCAACGCGTGTACGTGAAGGACGACACGGAGTTCAACGAGTCATTCGCCACCTTCGTCGAACAGGAGGGCACCCGCCAATGGCGTGCCTACCGTCGCCTGCCGCCTGAAAGCGGAGCGCAGGCACGGCAACGGGCTCAATTCATTGAGCTGGTTCTGGACACCCGCAGCCGCCTTGAAAACCTGTACGCCCAGCCCTTGCCGCCGGAGCAAATGCGTCAGCGCAAAGCGGCGGAGTTCGAACGCATGCGCGACGAGTACCGCCAATTGCGCGACAGCCAATGGGCCGGGGATAAACGCTATGACGCATGGATCAATGCCCCGATGAACAACGCGCGGCTGTTGCCGTTTGGGCTCTATGACCAGTGGGTGCGGGCGTTTGCAGCGTTATTCAAGCAGGCTGGTGGGGATTGGGTGGCGTTTTATATGGCGGCGGAAGAGCTGGGGGCGTTGCCGCTGGAAAAACGTAAAGCGGCGTTGAAAACATTGGCGGGCTCAAAAATCTCTGGAGGTTGAACCGACGTCATCGCGGGCAAGCCTTGCTCCTACGAATTTGCGTCGAGTGAAAAATCCATGAACGACAACAACTCTGTAGGAGCAAGGCTTGCCCGCGATGGCGACTTCATTAGCCGCGCAAAAACGCCTGGTGCATCTCGTCCAGCGTTTCAAAATGATAGGCCGGCGCTTCAGCGCTCAGCTCTTCCCGACTGCCAAATCCGTACCCCACCGCCGCGGCGTCCAGGCCATTGCTGCGTGCGCCAATCAGGTCGTGCTTGCGGTCGCCGATCATCAGCGTATTGGCCGGGTCCAGGCCTTCCTCGGCTACCAAGTGCGCGATCAGCTCGACCTTATTGGTCCGGGTGCCATCGAGCTCACTGCCGTAAATCACTTTGAAATGTTTGGCGAAGTCGAAATGCCGGGCGATTTCACGGGCGAACACCCACGGCTTGGAGGTGGCGATGTAAAGCTGTCGCCCTTGGCCTCCAAGGGTTTCCAGTAGCGGGGTGACGCCATCAAATACACGGTTTTCGTACAGGCCGGTGACTTTGAAACGCTCCCGGTAGAAATTCACCGCTTCCCAGGCCTTTGGCTCATCAAACCCATAGAACTGCATGAACGCCTGCAACAACGGCGGACCAATGAAGTGTTCGAGCCGGGTCAGGTCGGGCTCATCGATGCCGAGCTTGCTCAAGGCAAATTGGATCGAACGTGTAATGCCCTCGCGCGGATCAGTCAGCGTGCCGTCGAGGTCGAATAAAACGGTTTGGTAATGCATGAAAATTCCTGGGCAATGGCGAGGCGCTTTTCGTTATCAGGGGCTTAGTTTTGGTCGTAGCCTTCGGCCAGATGCAGATCCTTGAGTTTCACGTAGTTCGCCGCGCTATAAGTGAAAAAGGCTTGTTCCTTGTCAGTCAGCGGTCTTACCTGCTTCACCGGACTGCCCACATACAAAAAGCCGCTTTCCAGGCGTTTGCCCGGTGGTACGAGGCTGCCGGCACCAATGATCACATCGTCGGCAACCACCGCGCCGTCCATCACGATGCTGCCCATGCCGATCAACACCCGGCTGCCCACGCTGCACCCGTGCAACATGACTTTGTGGGCAATCGTCACGTCATCGCCGATCAGCAACGGGAAACCGTCGGGGTTGAACGGCCCGGCATGGGTGATGTGCAGCACGCAGCCATCCTGCACGCTGGTGCGCGCACCGATGCGGATGCGGTGCATGTCGCCGCGGATCACCGTCAACGGCCATACCGAGCTGTCCTCGCCGATTTCTACGTCGCCGATCACCACCGCCGAGCGGTCGACAAAGGCGCCTTTACCCAGCAACGGCGTGTGGTTCTGGTATTTGCGAAGATTCACGATAGGATTTCTCTCTGTTGCTGATAGCTGCGGTGAACGTCGATTGTAATTAAGATGGCTGCATGTTTCTTCCAGCCAAGGTGCCAACCGTGAGCGTGAACAACCCTCTTTTGCAGTCCTACGACCTGCCGCCGTTCTCCGCGATCCGTGCCGAGCATGTGCAACCGGCCATTGAACAGATCCTGGCGGATAACCGTGCCGCCATTATCGAGATCCTCAAGACCCAGGGCAAACAACCGACCTGGGCCGGCCTGGTGCTGGCGATGGATGAACTCAACGACCGCCTGGGCGCCGCCTGGAGCCCGGTCAGCCACTTGAACGCCGTGTGCAACAGCGCCGAACTGCGCGAAGCCTACGAGTCATGCCTGCCGGCATTGAGCGCTTACTCGACTGAAATGGGCCAGAACCGTGAACTGTTCCAGGCCTATGAAGCCTTGGCCAACAGCCCGGAAGCCGCCGGTTTCGACGTTGCGCAAAAAACCATCCTGGAACACGCCCTGCGCGACTTCCGTCTGTCGGGTATCGACCTGCCGGAAGCGCAGCAGAAGCGCTATGCCGAAGTGCAGAGCAAACTGTCCGAGTTGGGCAGCCGCTTCTCCAACCAGTTGCTCGACGCAACCCAGGCCTGGACCAAGCACATCACCGATGAAGCCGCCCTCGCCGGCCTGACCGATTCGGCCAAGGCGCAAATGGCCGCCGCGGCACAAGCCAAAGAACTGGAAGGCTGGCTGATCACTCTGGAGTTCCCAAGCTACTACGCGGTGATGACCTACGCCCACGACCGTGCGCTGCGTGAAGAAGTCTACGCCGCCTACTGCACCCGTGCGTCGGATCAAGGCCCGAATGCCGGGCAGAACGATAACGGTCCGGTGATGGAAGAAATCCTCGACCTGCGTCAGGAACTGGCAAAACTCCTGGGCTTCGGCAGTTTCTCGGAATTGAGCCTGGCCACCAAAATGGCCGAGTCCAGCGACCAGGTGCTGAGCTTCCTGCGCGATCTGGCCCAACGCAGCAAGCCGTTCGCCGCCCAGGACCTGCAACAACTCAAGGCTTACGCCGCGGAGCAGGGCTGCGCGGATCTGCAAAGCTGGGACAGCGGTTTCTACGGCGAAAAACTCCGCGAACAGCGCTACAGCGTTGCCCAGGAAGCGCTGCGTGCCTACTTCCCGATCGATAAAGTACTGGGCGGTCTGTTCGCCATCGTTCAGCGCCTCTACGGCATCGAGATCGCCGAACAAAAAGGCTTCGACACCTGGCACCCGGATGTTCGCCTGTTCGAAATCAAGGAAAACGGCCAGCACGTCGGCCGCTTTTTCTTCGATCTCTACGCCCGCGCCAACAAACGCGGCGGGGCCTGGATGGACGGCGCCCGGGACCGTCGCCGCACCGCTGGCGGAGTGCTGCAAAGCCCGGTGGCCAACCTGGTGTGCAACTTCACCCCGGCCGACAGCGGCAAGCCTGCGCTGCTGACCCACGATGAAGTCACCACGCTGTTCCACGAGTTCGGCCATGGCCTGCACCACTTGCTGACCCGGGTCGAGCACGCCGGCGTGTCCGGAATCAACGGCGTGGCCTGGGATGCGGTCGAGTTGCCGAGCCAGTTCATGGAAAACTGGTGCTGGGAGCCGGAAGGCCTGGCGCTGATTTCCGGTCATTACGAAACCGGCGAGCCGTTGCCGCAGGACCTCCTGCAAAAAATGCTTGCGGCGAAGAACTTCCAGTCCGGCCTGATGATGGTGCGCCAACTGGAGTTCTCACTGTTCGACTTCGAACTGCATGCCACTCACGGCGACGGCCGTAGCGTGCTGCAAGTGCTCGAAGGGGTGCGGGACGAGGTTTCTGTGATGCGCCCACCGGCCTACAACCGCTTCCCCAACAGCTTTGCGCACATCTTCGCCGGCGGTTACGCCGCGGGGTACTACAGCTATAAATGGGCAGAAGTGCTGTCCGCCGATGCGTTTTCGAAGTTCGAGGAAGAAGGCGTGCTCAACGCCGACACTGGCCGCGCATTCCGCGAGGCGATTCTCGCGCGGGGGGGTTCCCAGGAGCCGATGGTGTTGTTCGTCGACTTCCGTGGCCGCGAGCCTTCGATTGACGCACTCTTGCGCCACAGCGGCCTGAGTGAGGACGCGGCAGCATGAGTGAGGGTCCCGTGATTACCAAACGACGCTTTATCGCCGGGGCGGTTTGCCCGGCCTGCAGTGAGCCGGACAAGTTGATGATGTGGAACGAAGACAGCGTGCCGCATCGTGAATGCGTGGCTTGCGGATACTCGGACACGCTCAATGAACAAGGTTTGTCGGTGCCCAAGGAACTGGGCACCCGGGTCAATACGTCTGCCCTGAAGGCACCTGATACCAAGGTTCAGGCAGTGCAGTTTTTCCCGAACCCGAAGCTGAAAAAGAAACCTGACGAGCAGCATTGAGTAGAAAGACGCCTCCCGATGCGCAATGCAGTGGGAGGCGTTGTTGTTACTGTAGATGAGCGGACTGGAACCAGTTTTTCATCGAACACGCCGCGAACGGGCTCGTGCTGCAATCGCCATTGGCCAATGCAGTGCGAAGCTTGTCCACGTCAGCCTGCATCATGTAACGGATGCCGTCCTTGAAGTGAGTGCTGTCTCCAAAGCCGCCCTGGGTCATTTCGCTCAGCGCGTCCTCCTTGCTCCATCCCTGCACCACCACCCGATACATGGCCGCGATCAGGCCGGTTCGGTCTGAGCCGTGTTTACAGTGCATCAGCACCGGGCCATTGGTTTCGGCAGTTCGAATGGCCCGTAATGCCTTGAGTATGTCGGCATCATCGACGTGGTTGGTTCGATAAGGCAGATGTACTTGAGTGATTGCAGGCGTGGATAACCAGTTTGCGTCCGACTCAGGTAGAAAACTGATGACTGTTGCGACCTTGAGTCTTTCCAATAACCGCAGCGCTCCACTGTCGGGTAATGCACTGCGGTACAACGTCGGCGACATTTTAAACAGGTTGTATTGCACTTCGACCGGTTGTGCCCATTCTGCCGGACGGCGCAAATCGGCATCATCGGCGTACACCGGTGCCAAGTGAAGCAATACGACCAGTGATAAACACATCACCGAAATAAAACGCAGAAAGAACATGCTGGGTGACCGTCAGGATGGAAGCTGGACATTGAGGTCAAGCTTGCATCCTGATCAGTCAAAGACCCGTGAGCTATCTGTCAAAGAAACGTGAACCCTTGCATCAAGGATTGATAATCGCCGCATAAGCCTTGGCCAGTGCCTCTAACTTGGCCTTGTCCCCTGCACCAATGACCCCGTCGCGGTCTACATCCTTGTTAACGTTTCCAATACTGAAAGAGTTGCCAAGGTCTTTGGACGTGGCCGTAAAAAAAACCGAATCAACCAAGGTTTCGATTTGTTGTTGATTCTCCGCATCCCAACTTAGCTCTTTACGAGCAAGTTGCAACGAAACAAGAGTATTCGGCTCCGAAGGGCTCGGCCGCATGAGTTGTAGAAAGATGCCACGCTGATTAAAGAAAGACATAAACAAATCCTTTTATTTATTTTGCTTAGTGGGTGTTACTTGGAGGTAAGAATATAGAAGGTAACGTTTAATCGAGCGACGCCTTATATGTTTCTTCAATTTACCAGTTGCCGGACACGTTATTTGAAAGATCTGCCCAGCCTAGTAAAAAGCTGAACGGTACTGGTCGATAGGGGCAACCTCGTATACTGTATGAATATACAGAACAAGGAACACCTTCGATGGCGACCATCCTGCCTCCCCGCGGTCGCGGCACTGCGACCAACCCGCACAATCGCTTTGCTCCGAGCCGCTCGGTAGCCGAGGACGACGGCTGGCATCAGGAAGCGCCAGTGACTCAAGGCACCGAAGTGCGCATCGAGACGGCGAAAAGCATCATCACTCGCAACAACTCACCAGACCTGCCCTTCGACCGCTCGATCAATCCTTATCGTGGGTGCGAACACGGTTGCATTTATTGCTACGCACGCCCCAGTCACGCCTATTGGGACATGTCGCCGGGGCTGGATTTCGAGACCCG
Source organism: Pseudomonas sp. Sample_16 (assembly GCF_004307665.1). Lineage (NCBI taxonomy): Bacteria > Pseudomonadati > Pseudomonadota > Gammaproteobacteria > Pseudomonadales > Pseudomonadaceae > Pseudomonas > Pseudomonas sp. Sample_16. Next base: position 13,302 of record NZ_RCOB01000027.1, on the reverse strand, counting down.
GTTGATCGCCAAGACCAATGCAGTGGAGGTGCTGGAACAGCAGTTGTCCAAGCGCGGCTATCAATGTGCGCCGATCAACCTCGGTTCCAACACCGATCCGTATCAGCCGATCGAGCGCGAGTACAAAATCACCCGCCAGACTCTCGAGGTATTGCTGCGCTATCGCCATCCCGTGACCATCATCACCAAAGGTTCACTGATTCTTCGTGATCTGGACCTTCTGGCCGAACTTGCACAGCAAAGGCTGGTGGCGGTGATGATCAGCCTGACTACCCTTGACGACGAGCTCAAACGCATCCTCGAACCCCGCGCCGCGGCGCCCAAGGCCCGGCTGCGGGCAATCAGGGTCATGCGTGATGCGGGCATTCCGGTGGGTGTGCTGTGTTCACCGATGATTCCGATGATCAACGACAGCGAACTCGAAAGCCTGCTCACTGAAGCCCAGGCGGCCGGGGCGCAAAGCGCTGCCTACATGATGTTGCGCCTGCCGCTGGAAGTGGCGCCGCTGTTCGAGCAATGGCTGGCCGCCCACTATCCGCAACGGGCGGCGCATGTGTTGAGCCTGATACGCCAGAGTCGTGGCGGTGAGCTTTACGACAGCCGCTTTGGCGCACGAATGCGCGGAGAAGGACCGTTTGCCGATTTGCTGGCGCAGCGCTTTGCCAAGACCATCAAGCGCCTGGGGCTTAATCATCGGGAAGGCTTCAACCTGGACTGCGACGCCTTTTGTCCGCCGGGTCGCCAAATGTCACTGATTTGAGGACAATTGGCCTATGGTTGAGTACTGAAGAACGCGCTCGAAGATTAAGCTGGTCACGTTTTTTGTGACCTGGAACACACGTTCTAGAGCGCTTTATTCAGTTTGAGTTAAGATTCGGCCGCTACCTTGTTCATCGAGTGACTGACGGGTCGAGGCCTTCGACCTGGATGTTTTTTATACAGCCACTGGCTTCACACCGGACTTCACGGAAAACTCCCTGACTCCGCCAAAGAGGATGAATCATGAGTGACAAGGATAAACAGCCGTTGGCTGCGTCGGCTTCCACCCAACCCGAGGCGGAAACCGCCGATGCAGCGCTGCAGCATATCGTTGACGGCTTTTTGCATTTCCATCATGAGATCTTTCCGCAACAGGAAGAGCTCTTCAAGAAACTCGCCACGGCTCAACGCCCGCGAGCCATGTTCATCGCCTGCGCCGATTCGCGCATCGTTCCTGAACTGATCACCCAAAGCGCCCCCGGCGACCTGTTCGTGACGCGTAACGTCGGCAACGTCGTACCGCCTTACGGACAGATGAACGGCGGTGTCTCCACGGCGATCGAGTACGCGGTGCTGGCCCTCGGCGTGCACCACATCATCATCTGCGGGCACTCCGACTGCGGCGCGATGCGAGCGGTGCTCAACCCCCAGAGCCTGGAAAAAATGCCTACGGTCAAAGCCTGGCTGCGGCATGCCGAAGTGGCGAAGACCATGGTCCAGGACAACTGCAACTGCGCGAATGAAAGCGAAAGCATGCACATCCTCACCGAAGAGAATGTCATCGCCCAATTGCAGCATTTGCGCACTCATCCATCGGTGGCCTCGCGAATGGCTAACGGTCAGTTGTTTATCCACGGTTGGGTCTACAACATCGAAACCAGCGAAATCAAAGCCTACGACGCCGATCAGGGATGTTTCCTGCCGCTCAATGGCAGCCTGCCCGTTCCGGTGGCGACGCCCAAAGCGCGCTTCTAAAACCTCCTAAATCCGTATGGTTCAGTCGAGGCTGCCGATCAGGCAGCCTGGCTTCGCCATGCCTGAAGAAAACTTCGGGAGAATCACCATGCGTGCTGCGCAATTCAAAAATGTTTTACCAAGGGAGCTGCTGGCTTCCGTGGTCGTTTTTCTGGTCGCCCTGCCCTTGTGCATGGGCATTGCCATTGCTTCGGGTTTACCTCCGGCCAAAGGCCTGATCACCGGGATCATTGGTGGCCTGGTCGTTGGCTGGCTGGCCGGTTCGCCCTTGCAAGTAAGCGGTCCCGCCGCCGGTCTGGCGGTACTGGTATTCGAACTGGTACGTCAGCATGGCGTGACCATGCTCGGGCCGATATTACTGCTCGCAGGTTTTCTGCAATTGGTGGCCGGCCGTTTGAAACTGGGCTGCTGGTTCCGCGTGACAGCGCCTGCCGTCGTGTACGGCATGCTTGCCGGGATCGGTGTGCTGATCGTCCTCTCACAGGTGCACGTGATGCTCGATGCGGCGCCAAAGCCGTCAGGGCTGGATAACCTCGCGAGCTTTCCCACCGCAGTCGCCCAGGCTTTGCCATCCGTTGGCTGGCAGGCCGGCCTGCTCGGGTTATCGACCATCGCCGTGATGTGGCTATGGGAAAAGCTGCGTCCGCATTCCCTGCGTTTCATACCTGGCGCCTTGCTCGGTGTGGGTCTCGCCACTACCGCCAGCCTGCTCATGTCGTTGCAGGTCAAACGGGTGGAGGTTCCGGCCAATCTGGCTGAAGCCATTGATTGGCTGCGACCGGCAGATTTGCTCAATCTGGCAGACCCTGCCCTGCTCATCGCTGCCTTTGCAGTGGCTTTCATCGCCAGTGCCGAAACCCTGCTGTCGGCTGCCGCAGTAGACCGGATGCACAGCGGCCAGCGCTCGGACTTCGACCGGGAACTGTCGGCGCAAGGCGTCGGCAACATGCTCTGCGGGCTGCTCGGCGCACTGCCGATGACGGGCGTGATCGTGCGCAGCTCCGCCAACGTCCAGGCCGGCGCTACCACGCGTTACTCGACGATTTTCCACGGCCTGTGGCTGCTGGCGTTCGTTTTGCTGTTGTCGAGCGTGTTGCAAAGCATTCCGGTGGCTAGCCTGGCGGGTGTGCTGGTTTATACCGGCTTCAAGCTTGTGGATCTCAAGGCTTTCCGCGGTCTGGGGCGCTACGGCCGGATGCCGATGTTCACCTATGCCGCCACCGCATTAGCCATCGTTTTCACTGACTTGCTGACCGGCGTATTGATCGGCTTCGGCCTGACGCTGGTGAAGCTGGCATTGAAGGCTTCACGGTTGAAAATCAGCCTGATCGATCTGCCCGAGGCAGGAGAAATGGAATTGCGCCTGACAGGCGCGGCGACTTTTCTCAAAGTGCCGGCGCTGACCAAGGTACTGGCGACCATTCCCGCAGGCGCGACAGTGCACGTGCCGCTCAATAACCTGAGCTACATCGATCACTCATGCCTGGAATTGCTGGAAGAATGGGGTCGGGCGAATGCAGCCAAAGGTTCGAAGCTGTTGATTGAGTCGCGGGGGTTGAAGCGCAGGCTTGAAGGGCGGGTTCGGACCAACGCTGGCGTAGGCTCCACCACCTAAACCTTGTAGGAGCCGGCTTGCTGGCGATTCAGGCGACAAGGTGTGTCATGCAGACCGTGTCGTCTGGATCGCCAGCAAGCCGGCTCCTACAGGGGTGGAGTCAGGCGACGGGTTGATCCAGCTCCAGGCCTACACCCAAACGGCGCGACATGCACGGCCAGCGCTTCCACGCAGCACCGGTATCCGGACTGTTGAGCTTCTCGCGGTAGGCTTCCACCGACTCCAGCGCAAAGCTGTCATCGTTGAGCATTTCGTCTACGGCGTGGTGGACTGCCTCATCCAGTTGGTTGGCAAATTCCTCACCGATCAACTGGTGGGCAATCAGGTTGGCGACCGTCATGTCCAATGGGATCAGTGGCTGGCCAAAGTGCTTGATATACAGGTCGTTGACCTCTTCGACAAACCGGTGGGCCAAATAGGCTTCGTCCAGCAGGCTATCGAGCCCGACGTGCCCGGCCATGATTGCCGGTGGCTGGATGAAGTACTGCTCGGCGATTTTCAATACCGGTTTGATCTGTGACTCGATGCCCGCTTCCCTTGCGACTTCATTGGCTGCATCCAGCAGATCGGGCACTTCTTCGATATAAGCGGCGACAAAACGCGTGAGTACGCCGTTGGTATCGGTCTCCGGCAACTGGATCGCCGGGTGTAGATGAGGCAGTTTGCTTTCCAGCTGACGCGTCAGCAGGCCGGTCTCGGCTTCGTGTTGTTGGGCTTTTTGGATCTGCTCGCGCAATGCGGCGGTGTTCATGAAAACTCCAGGAAACAAAGGCAATGAAATAGGGAAGACATAACTTAGCTGGCTTACGAAAAATGCTAAGACGCATTTGTCATAATTATTTCATCCTTGAGACGCCCGCGTTATATCGGTTCGCCACCACTCGTCTGCATCCTTCTCCATTCGTGCCCCGCAACGCAAGTTAATGCTGTTTCAGATGATTTACGCCTTGGCATTGCGAGGTGAGAGTCGCTGTCTATACTCGGGTTGGAATGGAGTTAGCTGATGACGCCCGACTGCACACGCAGCAAGGCTCGGCAATTCAAGTTCGTAGTCTGATGCAGCCGCTCCCTTGCCGCAGGTGAAAGCCGGCGGGATAACAAGAACGATAAGGGGAACCCGCAATGATGCGACATCCACATGTCTGGATGGGCCTCCTGTTGTGGTCGATTTTCAGTCAGGCGCAAGCGGCCTGGACTGTGAATATGGCGCCTGGAGCGACTGAAATCAGTCACGCTGTGTTTGACCTGCACATGACCATTTTCTGGATCTGTGTGGTGATCGGCATCATCGTCTTTGGTGCGATGTTCTGGTCGATGATCCTGCACCGCCGCTCGACAGGGCAGGTGGCGGCCAAGTTTCATGAAAGCACCACCGTCGAAATTCTGTGGACCATCGTGCCCTTCATCATCCTCGTGGCCATGGCGGTTCCCGCGACGGCGACCCTGATCAAGATGTACGACGCCAGTGAGCCGGATATCGATATCCAGGTCACCGGCTATCAATGGAAATGGCATTACAAATACCTGGGCCAGGACGTCGAGTTCTTCAGCAACCTGGCCACTCCCGCCGACCAGATCCACAACAAGGAAGCCAAGAGCGAGCACTATTTGCTTGAGGTCGACAAGCCCTTGGTGCTGCCGATCGGCGCCAAGGTGCGCTTCCTCGTGACGTCCGCCGACGTGATCCATTCATGGTGGGTGCCGGCCTTTGCGGTCAAGCGCGATGCGATCCCGGGGTTCGTCAACGAAGCCTGGACGCGCATCGAAAAGCCCGGCATCTACCGTGGCCAATGCGCCGAGCTGTGCGGCAAGGACCACGGGTTCATGCCGATCGTGGTCGAGGTCAAGGAAAAGGCCGATTACGAGAAATGGCTGGGCGAGCGCAAGGCGGAAGCTGCGCAACTCAAGGAACTGACCAGCAAGGAATGGACCCTCGACGAGCTCAAGGAGCGTGGCGACAAGGTCTATCACACCACTTGCGTGGCCTGTCACCAGGCTGAGGGTCAGGGGTTGCCGCCGATGTTCCCGGCCCTCAAGGGCTCGAAAATCGCCACCGGCCCGATCAAGGATCACCTGAACATTGTCTTCCACGGCAAGCCCGGCACGTCCATGGCGGCCTTCGGCAAGCAACTGTCGGAAGTCGATATCGCGGCGGTCGTGACCTACGAACGCAACGCCTGGGGCAACAACAAGGGCGACATGGTCACGCCGAAAGAAGTGCTTGAGCTGAAACAGGCGGAAAGCAAATGACCCGGTCCATTGCTCACCTCAGGAACCGGTCGGGGCAATGCGCCCCGGCCTGCCCAGCCCATCCGGTTAAAGGAGACAGGCCATGAGCGCCGTAATCGATGACCACGGTCATGCCGACCACGCCCACGGCCCCGCCAAAGGCCTGATGCGTTGGGTGCTGACCACCAACCACAAGGACATCGGTACGCTGTACCTGTGGTTTGCGTTTTCCATGTTCCTGCTCGGCGGCTCGTTCGCGATGGTGATTCGCGCCGAGCTGTTCCAGCCCGGCCTGCAGATCGTGCAGCCGGAATTCTTCAACCAGATGACCACCATGCACGGTCTGGTCATGGTGTTCGGTGCGGTGATGCCGGCATTCGTCGGCCTCGCCAACTGGATGATTCCGCTGATGGTCGGTGCGCCGGACATGGCCCTGCCACGGATGAACAACTTCAGCTTCTGGCTGTTGCCGGCAGCGTTCATCCTGTTGGTCTCGACCCTGTTCACCCCGGGTGGCGGGCCGAACTTCGGCTGGACGTTCTACGCCCCGCTGTCGACGACCTACGCGCCGGAAAGCGTGACGTTCTTCATCTTCGCCATCCACTTGATGGGGATCAGTTCGATCATGGGTGCGATCAACGTGATCGCCACCATCCTCAACCTGCGCGCCCCCGGCATGACGCTGATGAAAATGCCGCTGTTCGTCTGGACCTGGCTGATCACCGCGTTCCTGCTGATCGCGGTGATGCCGGTACTGGCCGGTTGCGTGACGATGATGCTGATGGACATCCACTTCGGCACCAGCTTCTTCAGTGCTGCCGGCGGCGGCGACCCGGTGCTGTTCCAGCACGTGTTCTGGTTCTTCGGTCACCCCGAGGTGTACATCATGATCCTGCCAGCCTTCGGTGCCGTCAGCTCGATCATTCCGACCTTCTCGCGCAAGCCGCTGTTCGGCTACACCTCGATGGTCTACGCCACGGCGAGTATTGCGTTCCTGTCGTTCATCGTCTGGGCGCACCACATGTTCGTGGTCGGCATTCCGTTGGTGGGCGAGTTGTTCTTCATGTACGCCACGCTGCTGATCGCGGTACCGACGGGCGTGAAGGTGTTCAACTGGGCCAGCACCATGTGGCAAGGCTCGCTGACGTTCGAGACACCGATGCTGTTTGCGGTGGCATTCGTGATCCTGTTCTCCATTGGCGGTTTCTCCGGGCTGATGCTGGCCATCGCCCCGGCGGACTTCCAGTACCAGGACACTTACTTCGTGGTCGCGCACTTCCACTATGTATTGGTGCCGGGTGCGATTTTCGGGATCTTCGCCTCCGCCTACTACTGGATGCCGAAGTGGACCGGCCACATGTACGACGAAACCCTCGGCAAGCTGCACTTCTGGCTGTCGTTCATCGGCATGAACATGGCCTTCTTCCCGATGCACTTCGTGGGCCTGGCCGGCATGCCGCGGCGGATTCCCGACTACAACCTGCAATTCGCCGACTTCAACATGGTGTCGTCGATCGGCGCATTCATGTTCGGCGCCACGCAGATCTTCTTCCTGTTCATCGTGATCAAGACCATTCGCGGCGGCCCGCCGGCACCGGCCAAACCGTGGGATGGGGCTGAAGGCCTGGAATGGAGCATCCCGTCGCCGGCGCCGTATCACACCTTTACTACGCCGCCGGAAGTGAAATGAACAATTTATGCCCTGTGGAAATTCCTGTGGGAGCTGGCTTGCCAGCGATGGGATCACCGCGGTGTGTCAGGCATGCAGCCATCGCTGGCAAGCCAGCTCCCACGGGGTTCCGGGTAAAGGGTCAAGATCATGGCTGATTCGATTTCGATGAAGAAGCTGGTCACTCGTCTGTTGCTGGTGGTGGTGGCGATGTTTGTATTCGGGTTTGCCCTGGTGCCGATCTACGACGTGATGTGCAAGGCGTTCGGCATAAATGGCAAGACGGGCGGGCAGTATGAGGGTGAGCAAACGGTGGACAGCTCGCGGCAGGTTCGCGTGCAGTTTCTGTCGACCAACTCCGCCGACATGTCCTGGGATTTTTATCCCAAGCAGGATGAGTTGACGGCCAACCCCGGGGCGGTGAACGAGATGATCTTCATTGCACACAACCCCACCGACAAGCCAATGAGCGCCCAGGCCGTGCCGAGCATCGCGCCAAGCGCGGCGGCGGCGTATTTCCACAAGACCGAATGTTTTTGCTTTACCCAGCAAGTGCTGCAGCCCGGTCAACGGATCGAGATGCCGGTACGTTTCATCGTTGACCGCGACATGCCCAAGGAAGTGAAGCACCTGACGCTGTCCTACACGCTGTTCGATATCACCGCCCGACATCCACCGGTCGCAGTAAACACTGGCGGTTGAGCGTGCCCGATAAGGAGAACAATAAATGGCAACTCATGAGCATTATTACGTTCCGGCCCAGAGCAAATGGCCGATCATCGCCACGGTCGGGATGTTCGTCACGGTGTTCGGCCTGGCCACCTGGTTCAATGACCTGAAGGCGGCACGGCCAGAATCCCACGGGCCGCTGATCTTTTTCGTCGGTGGCTTGCTGCTCGCTTACATGTTGTTCGGCTGGTTCGGCACGGTGATCAAGGAAAGTCGCGACGGCTTGTACAGCGCGCAGATGGACCGCTCGTTCCGCTGGGGCATGAGCTGGTTCATCTTCTCCGAGGTGATGTTCTTTATCGCCTTCTTCGGTGCGCTGTTCTATGTCCGGCAGGTCTCCGGTCCGGCACTCGGCGGAGAAGGCGCCAAAGGCCTGGCTCACATGCTCTGGCCGAACTTCGAGTTCGTCTGGCCGTTGCTGAACAATCCGGACTCGAAACTGTTTCCGCCGCCCAAGGACGTCATCAGTCCATGGGGCTTGCCGTTGCTCAACACCGTGCTGTTGGTGAGCTCTAGCGTGACCGTGACCATCGCCCACCACGCCTTGAAAAAGGGCCATCGCGGTGCGCTCAAACTGTGGCTGGCGATCACCGTATTGCTGGGCTGTGCGTTCCTCGGCTTCCAGGCTGAAGAATACATCCATGCCTACAACGAACTGGGCCTGACTTTGGGTTCGGGCATCTACGGCGCGACGTTCTTCATGCTCACCGGGTTCCACGGCGCCCACGTGACCATCGGCACCATCATCCTGTTTGTGATGTTGATGCGGATCATGCGCGGGCATTTCGACAACGAGCATCAGTTCGGCTTTGAAGCGGCGAGTTGGTACTGGCACTTCGTGGACGTGGTGTGGATCGGGTTGTTCGTATTCGTTTACGTGCTCTAACCCCTACCAGGGGGCGTGGGAAACCAACTGGCCGCTGAAAAAACCCCAGGCGATCAAGCCGACGGTGATGGCGGCCAGCGTGACACGAACACTCAAGGCAATGACGAGGCGGTTCGAGCTGCTGTCGTCCTTGACCAGAAAAAACAGGCCGCTGAACAGGCTGACAACCGTGGCAATCAGCATCAGGACGATGGCTGCTTTGAGCATGGTGAGACTCCGGGGGACTAGCGATGCACTTGAGTATAGCTATCGCACCGACTGACTTTCTGGCGACGCCATGAAGCGCTTCCGGCCGGGCATCGTGCCGACATTGGTGGTCGCCCTGCTGCTGCCGCTGCTGGTGTCGCTAGGGTTCTGGCAATTGGGCCGGGGCGCGGAGAAAAGCGCGCTGTTGCAAACCTATAGCGAGCGCCGGGCCGCCGAACCGATGCTCAGCACCGAACTGCAACACAGCGTTGATCCAGCCTTCCGCCGGGTCCGCCTGCACGGTCAGTTCGATGCCAGCCACAGCCTGTTGCTGGATAACCGCCAGCGTGACGGCAAGGTCGGCGTCGAGCTGCTGCAACCGTTTCAGGATCAGGCGACCGGCCTCTGGCTGCTGGTCAATCGAGGCTGGCTGCCGTGGCCGGACCGGCGCACTCCACCGCAATTCACCACACCGGTTCAGGCATTGAGCCTGGATGCCTGGGTCTACGTGCCGCCGGGCGCAACCTTCCAGTTGCACGCCGATCCCGATTCCACGACCTGGCCGCAATTGGTCACCGCAGTTGACCCGACCAAGCTCTGGGCAGGTCTCGACCGCGACGGCTTCGCCTATGAATTACGTGCAGAAACCGGACCGGCGACTTACCAGGCCGATTGGCCGGTCGTTGCCATGGGGCCGGAAAAACACATCGCTTATGCCGTGCAGTGGTTCGCCCTGTCGATCGCCCTGTTCGGCCTTTATCTCTATCTCGGCTGGCACAACGCAAAGGAGAAACACCATGGGAGCGGCCATGAATCCACCCAGCATGTCTGAGGCAAAACCGGCGTTGAACCGGCGCAAGGGACGTTTGCAATTGCTGCTGATCCTGCTCGGTGTGATCGGGCCGATGATCCTCGCCACCGGCATGTACAAGCTGCAGTTCTGGGTGCCGGAGGGCCGCAGTTATCACGGCGAACTGATCGGCAATGGTCAGACCCGCGCCGACCTTGGCGTGCAGGCTGAAGAAGGGCGCTGGCAGTTACTGGTGACCGCGCCGAAGGATTGCGCTGTCGACTGTCAGCAACTGGTGTATCTGGCGCGGCAGATCCAGATCGGCCTGGGCCGCGATGCCGGGCGTGCCAGCCATGCCATTGCCGCCGCACAGCCGTTGAGCAGCGATTACCAGGCCAAGCTGACCCGCGAATACCCGCAGCTGCAACGCTATCCGCTGGACCTCGCTACCTTCAGCAAAACCACGGGGGACAAGGCCGAACCACAGCTGTGGATCATCGACCCCCACGGCAACCTGGTGCTGCGCTACGACCCGTCGGTCAAAGGTAAGGACCTGCTGAACGACCTGCGTCACCTGCTGAAACTGTCCAACATCGGATAAGGGCATCGTCATGGCCAAACCTGGATTTCGCCTCGCGCTGTTTGCCACTTTGCTGGCACTGATTGTGGTGTTGCTCGGCGCCTACACCCGCCTGACCCACGCCGGCCTCGGCTGCCCGGACTGGCCAGGCTGCTACGGCTTTATCAGCGTGCCTAAAAGCGAAGCCCAATTGGCCCATGCCGAATTGCATTTCCCGGACACGCCGGTCGAAGCCCACAAGGGCTGGAACGAGATGATCCATCGCTATTTTGCCGGCACCCTGGGGCTGTTGATTGTGGCCCTGGCCGCTCGCTCATGGATGCATCGCCGGCATCCAGGCCAGCCGGTGAAGCTGCCGCTGTTCCTGCTGGCGGTGGTGTCCGCGCAAGCGGCGTTCGGCATGTGGACAGTGACGCTCAAGCTCTGGCCGCAAGTGGTGACCGGGCACCTGCTCGGCGGTTTCGCCACGTTGAGCCTATTGTTCCTGCTGACCTTGCGCCTCTCCGGTGTACTGCCGGCATTGACCGTGCCACGTCGTTTGCAGCACTGGGCGACGGCAGGGCTGCTGCTGGTGATCGGGCAAATCGCCCTCGGTGGCTGGGTCAGCTCCAATTATGCCGCGGTGGCCTGCATCGACTTTCCGACCTGCCACGGTCAATGGCTGCCCCCTGCCGATTTCGCCAATGGCTTTCACCTGACCCAGCACATCGGCCCGAATTACCTCGGCGGACAACTGGACAGTGATGCGCGCACAGCGATTCACCTGACGCACCGCATCGGCGCGCTACTGGTGACCCTGGTGCTGCTCGGCCTGGCCTGGCAACTGAAGGTAGTCGGCATGACGCGACTGGCGGGGCTGGTATTGCTCGCCCTCACGGCGCAAATCACGCTGGGTATCAGCAACGTGGTGTTCCATCTGCCACTGCCGGTGGCCGTGGCGCACAACGCCGGGGGTGCGGCGCTGTTGCTGACGATGGTGCTGGTCAATTATCACGCGCGAACCAGCCTGGTTCGGGTCAAACAAACGACTCGCTGGCGCTTCAGCCCGCGTAAGCATTCAGCCGGGCCCATAACAATAAAAGGAGAAATGCCATGGCGATTCTGATCGGCGAGCGTCACAGCCAGGCAATCTGGCGTGACTACCTGGAACTGACCAAGCCGAAAGTAGTGGTGCTGATGCTCATCACTTCGCTGGTGGGGATGTTCCTGGCCACTCGCGCCGGGGTGCCATGGACCGTGCTGGTGTTCGGCAACCTGGGGATCGCCCTGTGTGCGGGCGGTGCGGCAGCGGTCAACCATGTGGTGGACCGGCGGATCGATGCCGTCATGGCGCGCACCCATAAACGCCCCTTGGCCGAGGGGCGGGTGTCACCAACGGCGGCGCTGACGTTTGCGCTGGTGCTGGCGGTGCTTGGCCAGGCCCTGTTGCTGGCCTTCACCAATCCACTGACAGCCTGGCTGACCCTCGCCTCATTGCTTGGCTATGCGGTGGTGTACACCGGTTTTCTCAAACGTGCGACGCCACAGAACATCGTGATCGGCGGCTTGGCTGGTGCCGCACCGCCCTTGCTCGGCTGGACCGCTGCCACCGGCCATGTCAGTGCCGAACCGTTGCTGTTGGTGCTGATCATTTTCGCCTGGACCCCACCGCATTTCTGGGCGCTGGCCATCCACCGCAAAGAGGAATACGCCAAGGCTGACATTCCGATGTTGCCGGTAACCCACGGCGAGCATTACACCAAGGTGCATATTCTGCTTTACACCGCCGCGCTGCTGGCCGTGAGCCTGATGCCGTACGTGATCCACATGAGCGGCCTGCTCTACCTGACCTGCGCGATCGTCCTCGGCGCGAGGTTCCTGCAATGGGCCGTGGTGCTGTACCGTGGCACTCGGCCGCACGCGGCGATCAACACGTTCAAGTACTCTATTTATTACTTGTTCCTGCTGTTCATCGCGCTGCTCGTAGACCACTACTTATTGTTGAACCTATGACTCGAACCCAGAAAACCGTCTTCATCCTTGTCGCCCTGATCGCGCTGGTCCTGGGCCTGACCATCAACAAAGTGCTGTCCGGCAAAGGTCAGGGCGACCCGACGGCACTGATCGACGCCGGGATCATCCTGCTGCCGCAAAGCCGCAATCTGCCGAGCGTGACGATGACCGATCAGGACGGCAAACCGGTTGAAATCAATGAACTCAAAGGCAAGTGGTCGCTGCTGTTCTTCGGCTACACGTTCTGCCCGGACATCTGCCCGACCACCCTCGCCCAGTTGCGCCAGATCAAAAGTGAACTGCCACCGGAGGCGGTGGACAAGTTGCAGATCGTGCTGGTCAGCGTCGATCCCAATCGCGATACGCCGAAGCAGCTCAAACAGTACCTGGGTTACTTCGATCCACAATTTATCGGCCTGACGCCGAACTCCGTGGAGGAACTGCAAAAAGTTGCCAATGCAGTGAGCATTCCGTTCATCCCGGCGGATACCAGCAAGCCGAACTACACCGTCGACCACAGCGGCAACCTCGCGGTCATCGGACCGGACGGCACGCAGCGCGGGTTCATTCGTGCGCCGTTGAACAACGTTAAGCTGGTGGCGCAGTTGCCGGTGATGCTCAAGCGTCAGTGACAACGCCACCCAACCCTGTAGGAGCGAGCCTGTTCGCGATAGCGGACTGACATTCAACATTGATGTTGGATCTGATGGCCCTATCGCGAGCAGGCTCGCTCCCACAAGGTCAGTATTTCAGGCAACAAAAAATGGGCACCCAACCTGGTTGGTGTGCCCATTTTTTATTCCGCCCCCCGTTTTGCGGGGTGGAAATCAAGGATTGACGCTGTCTTTCAGTATCTATAAGAAAAATGTTTCACTTATTTTGCATGCAGCTC
>NZ_RCOB01000104.1:0-645 GCF_004307665.1 Pseudomonas sp. Sample_16 | reverse complement strand
CAGCAGCCGAGTCACCCGGAGCCAGCAACAGATGAACATGGTTGGTCATCAAACAGTAGGCGTAGACCTTTACGCCCCATGCATCTTTGAGTTCACGTAAATCCGTCAGGTAGCGCTGATAATCCTCGGCGACGGCAAATACCACCTGGCGGTTATGACCGCGTTGCACAACGTGGTGCGGGTAGTTGGGTAATACGATACGTCCCATTCTGGGCATCTTTCATCTCTCCTTCCATGGAGGTTTTCAGCGTAGCAAAGGAGAAAAATGAAAAAAAATAAATCTGTCCCCGTTTTGCTCAAGACGAATTACATAGATCAAACTATCCACTCAACATCAAAATCGGTTAGCTGAGATTGAAGTCCCATCTCATCTTCGAACCAGTAGTCGAATCCTTCAGTATTATTTTTTTTCAAGTAAAGATAATAGCCACCGGTGTCGCCGTCACGATCATCAGCAACAAATATTTTCCAGCCGGAGTATTCACCGCTTACAACTACCCCCTCTCGAAATACCGACATATTCACATCCTAGTCCACATAAGGAAAAAAGAAAAAAAGAGAAAAAAAGGGGACAGATTTATTTCCCTAGCCCGCTCCTTGGTCGGCCTCGCCCACGCTGCTCTACCCGCTGCCCCACAATCCGCT
>NZ_RCOB01000196.1:0-39784 GCF_004307665.1 Pseudomonas sp. Sample_16 | reverse complement strand
TTCCCACGCAGAGCGTGGGAACGATCTGATCAGGGTTTTCCTTCCAACTGCCCCAACGGCACGCGCTTTTCGATGGCGCTCGACAGCACAATCGAGGTCTTGCTGAACCCGAACGTGGCGATCCGGTTGATCAGCTCTTCCAGCTCCGGCATCGAGCCCACCGCCGCTTGCATGATCACGCACGGGTCACCGGTTACGCGGTGGCACTCGGTCAATTGCGGGATTTTGATCAGGTCGTCGTAGGCCTTTTGATTGCCGTGCTGGTTCAGGCGCAGTTCGATCACGCACTGGATCGGCAAGCCAAGCTTGGCCATGTCGACTTTCGCCTGATAACCAGTGATCACGCCGCTGGCCTCGAGTTTGGCCACGCGCTCGGCCACGGCCGGGGGGGACAGGTTGACCTTGCGCGCCAGGTCCGCGTAGGACGCACGGCCGTTTTCCAGCAGGGCGCTGAGCAGCATGCGGTCGTACTTATCCATCGGGACGACTCCTGGAAAAAAAGGCCGGCTTTCGAAAACACGGTATATAGCGCTCAACTCCGTGCTTTGAAAAGTGTACCGGCGCTTTAAACAAGTTTTGTAACTTATTTTTCGTCGTCCGCCTTTCTAGAATAGCCGTTCACTTGTCTTGCCTGTGAGTCGTCCCATGCCTGGCCTACGTCGTTTCCCTTTACCGCTGATCGCAGCCTTTTTCGCGTTGTACGTGATTTGGGGGTCGACCTATCTGGTGATCCGCATTGGCGTGGAGTACTGGCCGCCGTTGCTGCTGGCCGGGATTCGCTTCGTTATTGCCGGGACCTTGATGTACGCCTATTTACGCTGGCGCGGCGCACCGGCACCAACCTGGGCGCAATGGAAAGCTGCCGGGATCATCGGGATTTTGCTGCTGGCCTGTGGCAACGGCGCGGTGACTGTGGCGGAACACACCGGCGTTGCTTCCGGCGTCGCAGCGCTGGCGGTGGCGACGGTGCCGCTGTTTACCTTGCTCTGCGGATATTTCTGGGGCGCACGTAATACCCGTCTCGAATGGGCCGGGATTGTGCTCGGGATAATTGGCATCGCCATGCTCAACCTGGGGTCCAACCTGCAGTCGAGCCCATTGGGTGCGGCGCTGCTGATTTTTGCAGCGGCCACCTGGGCCTTCGGGTCGGTGTGGAGCAAACACTTGCCGCTGCCTCAAGGCGCAATGGCCAGCGCCGTGGAAATGCTGGTGGGCGGTGTCGTGTTGCTGATCGCCAGCGCCGTCAGCGGGGAACACCTGGAAAAGCTGCCGCCGATTGAAGGTTGGGCTGCGTTGGCCTACTTGACCGTGTTCGGTTCGATCATCGCCTTCAACGCCTACATGTACCTGTTGAAGCATGTGCGTCCGGCAGCGGCCACCAGTTATGCCTACGTCAACCCGGCAGTGGCAGTGTTGCTGGGGATTGTCTTCGTCGGCGAGACCATCGGTATCGAGGAAGCGCTGGCAATGGCGGTGATCATCAGCGCTGTGGTGCTGATTGGCCTGCCGCAGTGGCGTCGTACGCCAGAGCGGCCGGTGGTGGTGACGGCAGTACCGACAGAATCCCGTGTGAATTAGGGTAAACTGCGCGGCATTGCATCATGTTTTGCACACTTGCTTTGAACAACCCGCGCTGAATTTTCCTACGGTATTCCCATGACTTTCGCCACCCTTGGCCTGATCGAACCCTTGCTGCGCTCCCTTGAGACGCTCGGCTACCAGACTCCGACGCCGGTTCAGGCGCAAGCCATTCCGGCGGTGCTGGCCGGTCGCGACCTGATGGCCGCTGCCCAGACCGGCACCGGCAAGACCGCCGGTTTCGCGCTGCCGCTGTTGCAACTGCTGGCGATGGAAGGGCCGAAAGTCACTGCCAATTCGGTCCGCGCGCTGATCCTGGTGCCGACCCGCGAGCTGGCCGAGCAGGTGCACGAAGCCGTGCGCCAGTACGCCGAAAACCTGCCGTTGCGCACCTACGCGGTATACGGCGGCGTCAGCATCAACCCACAAATGATGAAGCTGCGCAGCGGCGTCGACCTGCTGGTGGCGACCCCGGGCCGCTTGCTCGACCTGTTTCGCCAGAACGCGCTGAAGTTCAACCAGCTGCAAACCCTGGTACTGGACGAAGCCGACCGCATGCTCGATCTAGGCTTTTCCGAAGAGCTGGCGAACATTTACCGCGCGCTGCCGAAGAAACGTCAGACGCTGTTGTTCTCCGCGACCTTCTCCGATGACATCCGCCTGCTGGCCGGGCAGATGCTCAACGACCCGCTGAGCATCGAAGTCAGCCCGCGCAACGTCGCAGCCAACACTGTTAAGCAGTGGATCGTGACGGTGGACAAAAAGCGCAAGCCGGAACTGTTCGTGCACTTGATGCGCAAAGGCAAGTGGAAGCAAGTGCTGGTGTTCGCCAAGACCCGCAACGGCGTGGACGCGCTGGTGGAAAAACTTCAGGGTCTGGGCATCAACGCCGACGGCATCCACGGTGACAAACCCCAGGCGACCCGTCAGCGTGCACTGGATCGTTTCAAGGCGAGTGAAGTGCAGATCCTGGTCGCGACAGACGTCGCAGCCCGTGGCCTGGACATCGAAGACTTGCCGTTGGTGGTCAACTTCGACTTGCCGATTGTCGCTGAGGACTACATCCACCGCATCGGCCGTACCGGCCGCGCGGGCTCGACCGGCGAGGCGATTTCCCTGGTGTGTGCCGATGAGGTCAATCTGCTGTCGGCCATCGAGATGTTGACCCGTCAGACCTTGAAGCGTCAGAACGAACCTGACTTCGAACCCGAGCACCGCGTGCCGGACACCGATGCCAGTGGCCAGGTGATCAAAAAGCCGAAGAAACCGAAGAAGCCAAAGGCTTCGGGTGGTGGCGGCAAGCGCAATCTTGGCAAGTGGGTGGACAGCGGGGAAGTTGCTCCAGCGGAACCTTCGATCAAGCCTGTGCGAAAAGTCCCGGTGTTCAATACCGGGCCGCGCAAGCGTAAGCCTTGACCCTGTAATGATCGTTCCCACGCTCTGCGTGGGAATGCCTCTACGGACGCTCCGCGTTCGGCTTGAAAAGGGACGCAGAGCGTCCCGGGCTGCATTCCCACGCAGAGCGTGGGAACGATCAAGAAGATGCTTAACCCTTGCGCCGCAACCACTCCACCATCCCGATCCCCGCCGCCCGCCCACTGGCGAAACACGCGGTGAGCAGATAGCCGCCCGTCGGCGCTTCCCAGTCCAGCATCTCTCCGGCGCAAAACACCCCAGGCATTTGCTTGAGCATCAAGCGCTCATCCATCGCTTCGAACAACACACCACCGGCACTGCTGATGGCTTCGTCCAATGGCCGCGTTTTCACCAGTGTCAGCGGCAATGCCTTGATGGCGTTGGCCAGCAGGGCTGGATTGGCGAAGGTTTCGGCCGTGGTCAATTCTCGCAATAGTGCCGCTTTCACCCCGTCGATGCCCAACTGACTGTGCAGATGCTTGGCCATCGACCGCGAGCCACGGGATTTGCTCAGCGCTGCCTGAACTTTATCCACAGGCCGGCCGGGCAAAAGATCGATGTGGATGGTTGCCGAACCGTGCAGGTTGATCGCCTCGCGAATCGGCGCCGACAGGGCGTAGATCAAGCTGCCCTCGATGCCGGTGGCGGTAATCACACATTCGCCGAGCCGTGGCACGTCGTCGTTGAGGCCGATAGCGATGTTTTTCAGCGGGGTGCCGGCGAATTTGCTGACCATCAACGCGCTCCAGGCCTGCACCTCGAAGCCGCAATTGCTCGGTTGTAAGGGCGCCAGTCCGACACCGTGCTGCTCCAGCGCCAGCATCCACGCGCCATCCGAACCGAGGCGCGACCAACTGCCGCCGCCGAGGGCGAGCAGGGTCGCATCGGGTGTCAGGCTTTTATCGCCATCGGGGCTGGAAACGTTCAGGCTGCCGTCGGCATTCCAGCCGAGCCAGCGGTGACGGGTGTGGATAACCACGCCACTGTCGCGCAGGCGTTTGAGCCAGGCGCGCAACAGCGGCGCGGCTTTCATGTCGGTGGGAAATACCCGGCCGGAGCTGCCGACGAAGGTGTCGATGCCCAGTTCATGAATCCACTGGCATAGCTGATCGGCGCCAAAGCCACGCAGCAACGGCGCCATGTGCGGTGCGCGTTCGGCATAGCGCGAGAGGAACGCCGGGTAGGCTTCGGAGTGAGTGATGTTCATGCCACCGACACCGGCCAGCAGAAATTTCCTGCCTACCGAGGGCATGCCGTCGTACAGGTCGACCTTGACCCCGGCCTGGCTCAACACTTCGGCCGCCATCAGCCCGGCAGGGCCGCCGCCGATGATGGCGACTTGAGAAGGGGGGGAGGCGTTCGGTTGAGTCATGATGAGGGCTGCGGTGTGGCGAAGTAGCCGCGCATTCTAGCAGTACGCGATAACTGTGGGAGCGGCGGTGCGACGACTCCACTTGCCCGCGATAGCGGACATCCAGTCAATGAAGATGTTGAATGTGCCGGCCTCATCGCTGGCAAGCCAGCTCCCACAGGGGATTGTGGTGGGTTTGAAAGGCTGGTCAAAAAATGATCATGGGTCTGTAGCCCATGCCCAGCATGGCCTGTAGTCCCTTTCACTCAGGTTATCCACAGGCGGTTCCACAGGCATTGTGGGTAAAGCATCCACAGGTCAGTGACAACCTGATGACTGCCAGACGCGTTGCGCACTGTGATGGAGGATACCGTGACGTCGGGCCAGGGCGTGCCGGTCCTTGCTGTAGCCGCCGCCGATCACGCCGACCACCGGAATATCCCGGCCCAGGCAATGGCGCATCACGCTTTCATCGCGGGCGGCGACGCCTTGGTCCGTCAGTTTCAGGTAACCGAGGGCGTCGTCCTTGTGCACATCGACCCCGGCGTCGTACAGCACCAGGTCGGGTTGATACAGCGGCAACAGGTAGTTGAGTGCATCGTCCACCACCTTCAGGTAATCGGCATCGCCCATGCCATTGGGCAGCGGAATGTCCCAATCGCTTTCAGCCTTGCGTGCAGGAAAATTCTTCTCGCAGTGCAGGGAAACGGTGATCGCCTCTGGAGTGTTGTGCAGAATCCGAGCAGTCCCATCGCCCTGATGCACGTCGCAATCGAAAATCAGCACCCGATTCACACGCCCGCTCTCCAGCAGGTAGTGGCTGATCACCGCCAGGTCGTTGAAGATGCAGAAACCCGCCGGGTAATCGTAATGCGCGTGGTGAGTGCCGCCGGCGAGGTGGCAGGCCAGCCCATGTTCCAGCGCTTGCTCGGCCGCCAGCAGCGAACCGCCGACCGCCCGCACCGTGCGTCGCGCCAGCGCTTCGCTCCAGGGCAGGCCAAGGCGCCGTTGATCTTCACGGGACAACTCGCCACTCATGTAGCGTTCGATATACGAAGGGTCATGGGCGAGGGCAAGAATCTCTGGCGGGCACAGTTGTGGGCGCAGCAGATCGGCGTCGCGGGTCAGGCCGCTGTCCACCAGGTGATCGCGCAACAGGCGAAACTTGTCCATCGGGAAGCGGTGATCCGCCGGAAACTCGGGGCTGTAGTCTTCGTGGTAGATCAACGGCAACGGCATGATGATTTCAATCGGGAATGAGAGACGGATCCTACCAGCGTTGTAGACTGGCGGCATGGAAATGGGGGGAGGGCACGATGGAGCCGATACTTGAACTGGCAAGCGCGCGATTGCTGATGCGCCAATGGCGTGATGACGATTTGCCGGAATTTGCCGCGATGTGCGTCGATCCTCAGGTCATGCGTTATTTTCCGGCGCCCTTGAGCCGACTGGAAAGTGCTGAATTGATCGGGCGAGTCCGTGGCCATTTCGCCGAGCACGGTTTTGGCCTGTGGGCACTGGAGCGCAAGGATACCGGGCAATTCATCGGTTTCACCGGGCTGGGCGTGGTCGGCTTCGAGGCACCGTTTACCCCGGCCATCGAAATCGGTTGGCGCCTGGCTCGCGAGCACTGGGGCCTTGGCTACGCCAGCGAAGCGGCGTGGACCGCTCTGCGCTGCGGGTTTGACCGCTTGCTGCTGAGCGAAGTCGTGTCCTTTACCGCTGACAGTAATCTGCCGTCGCAGAAAGTCATGCAGGCGATTGGTATGCATCACGATCCGGCCGATGACTTCGATCACCCCAAGCTTGCCGTCGATCATCCCCTGCGTCATCACGTGTTGTACCGCATCAGCCGTGAACAATGGCTGCAAACCTTGCATGGATAACCTGACACGGACGTTTACAATGGACCCCATGATGGCCCGGGCCAGAAACTGAATCGACCGCTGCAGCCAAGACTGCGCGGTATTGCGTTGTGTGAGGAGAGTCTGAATGAGCCAAGTGTTGGAAGATCTGGTCGACCTGCTGACGCTGGAACCGATCGAGGAAAACCTGTTCCGTGGCCGCAGCCAGGACCTCGGGTTTCGTCAGTTGTTCGGTGGCCAGGTGCTCGGGCAGTCGCTGTCGGCGGCCAGTCAGACTGTCGAGGAGGCGCGTCATGTGCATTCGATGCACGGTTATTTCCTGCGTCCGGGCGACGCGGGTTTGCCAGTGGTTTACCAGGTTGACCGGGTGCGTGACGGCGGCAGTTTCAGCACGCGGCGTGTGACGGCCATCCAGAAGGGCCACCCGATCTTCACGTGCAGCGCTTCGTTCCAGTACGACGAAGAAGGCTTTCAGCACCAGAGTGAAATGCCACAAGTGGTCGGCCCGGAGAATCTGCCGTCGGAGCTGGAGTTGACCCAGCAACGCGCGCACCTGATCCCCGAGAAAATGCGCGAAAAGCTGCTGTGCCCGAAGCCGATCGAATTCCGCCCGGTGACCGAGAAAGATCCCTACAACCCATTGCCATCCGACCCGATCAAATACGTCTGGTTTCGCGCCGACGGTGCCTTGATCGATTCCCCGGCACTGCATAAATACTTGCTGGCCTACGCTTCGGATTTCGGCCTGCTCGTGACGTCGATGCAGCCTCACGGCAAATCGGTCTGGCACAAGGACATGCAGGTCGCCAGCCTCGACCATGCGTTGTGGTTCCACGCCAACCTGCGCGCCGATGACTGGTTGCTTTACGCGATGGACAGTCCGTGGGCCGGCAATTCCCGCGGGTTTTCCCGTGGCAGCGTATTCAACCGCGCCGGACAACTGGTGGCCTCGGTCACGCAGGAAGGTTTGATCCGCCATCGCAAGGATTGGGCATGAGCCTGACCGACGTACGTCATTGGGTGTTCGACATGGACGGCACCCTGACGGTGGCCGTGCATGATTTCGCGGCGATTCGCGTGGCATTGGCGATCCCCGCGCAAGACGACATCCTGACCCACCTGGCCGCGCTGCCCGCCGAGGAAGCAGCGGCCAAACACGCCTGGTTGCTGGAACATGAACGGGATCTGGCGCTGGGTTCGAAACCGGCGCCGGGCGCGGTAGAACTGGTGCGTGAGTTGGCCGGACGTGGTTATCGCCTGGGGATTCTGACGCGCAATGCCCGTGAGTTGGCGCACGTTACGCTCGAGGCGATCGGCCTGGCCGACTGCTTTGCAGTCGAGGATGTGCTCGGTCGCGATGAGGCCCCACCAAAGCCGCATCCCGGTGGTTTGCTCAAGCTGGCCGAGGCCTGGAGTGTGTCGACCAGCCAGATGGTGATGGTCGGTGACTACCGTTTTGATCTGGACTGCGGACGGGCAGCGGGGGCGCGTACGGTATTGGTGAATCTGCCGGATAATCCGTGGCCGGAATTGACCGACTGGCATGCGGTGGATTGTGTCGAGTTGCGGCAGATGCTTTCGGCTTGAACGCCTCATCGTGAGCAGGCTCGCCCTACAGTTGATCGCATTTCATTGTAGGAGTGAGCCTGCTCGCGATGGCGTCAAATCAGACAACAAGACTCATCGCCCGAATAACGCCTTCTGCCCCTCAGGCGACGTAAACATCCCATCCCCGTTATGCCCGACCCCGGGGACTTCAATCAGCTGCTGATCCAGCCCTCGCGGCTTCAACCGCTTCAGATAATTAAAGTAAAAACGCCCTCGGGCCAGGCGATTCGGGCCCTGGGCCTTGGCTTCGCAGCTTTTATCCAGCGCCGGATGGTTCGGGTCGATGTCCTGCTGCCCCAGTAAATAAACGACTTCACGCTTGAGGTACTTGTCCTGCAATTGCGCAGCGGTTTGTCCGTCGGCGTAGGCAGGTAGATCTGACAGGCCATACTTCCAGCGATTGAAGTCCGGGCACTTGGCATGGTTGAACGCTACCGGCCGGCGTTCATCGAAATAGGCATAGGAAGATGGGTTGGCGACCACGTAACGCAGCTTTACCCCGGCGCCTTCCAGTGCCGACTGATCGCGGCCCAGCAAAGCATAGTGCTGCACCACCTGTGCGCCGCCGGAGTGACCGGCGATCACGATTTCCTTCACATCCGCGAACTGCCGACGATCACTCAGCCGGGCGATGATTTCGTCCAGCGCCTCAAAGGAACTCATTCGAAACGGTGCCGTGGATTCACCGCCGGCCATCCATTCATTGCCTTGCCAGCGCAGGACGGTGTCAGCCACTGGGTGCTTTGCGACATCGGTTTCATCAAGGAACTGCGGGGCGATCACCAGGGTGGTTTCGCTTTGTCCGGCCAGTTCGGCAGCGCGCAGGCCGCTCTGCAGGTAGGTTTGCGCATTGCGCAACCGGCCATGGACGATGATCAATACGCGCTCTATTTTTGCCGGTGCCCGGCTGATGCCCACCGCCATTTCACCTGACTTCAACAGCAGGCGCCCGGGACTGAGCTCTTTGACCCCTTGCTCTTGAGCCTGGGACGTTGCACATGTGAACAGTAATACCAACAACCACTTCTTCATTTACAGATTTTTCGCCGCAAAGGTATCGCACTGGCCCACCTGGCCCTGAGCGAATCCGGTTTTGAACCAGCGCACCCGTTGCGCTGACGTACCATGGGTAAATGAGTCCGGCACGACACGGCCCTGACCCTGTTGCTGCAAACGATCGTCGCCAATGGCATTGGCAGCGTTCAATGCTTCTTCGATATCGCCCGGTTCCAGCCAGTTCAACCGTTGCTGCGCATGGTTGGCCCAGACACCGGCCAGGCAGTCAGCCTGGAGTTCCTGGCGTACCAGCAAACCGCCGTCGCCTTCCATTTGCCGACCCTGCTGGCGGGCTGTCTGAATTTTCGCGGAAACGCCGAGCAAGGTCTGCACGTGGTGTCCGACTTCGTGAGCGATCACGTAGGCTTGGGCGAAATCGCCAGCTGCGGAAAAGCGCTGTGACATCTCCTGGAAGAACGCCATGTCCAGATAGACCTTCTGGTCTGCAGGGCAATAGAACGGACCGGTCGCCGATGTCGCCATCCCGCAGGCCGAGTTCACCCGGTTGCTGAACAGCACCAGGGTCGGGTCCTTATATTGCCGCCCGCCCTGCTGGAAAATCTGCTGCCAGGTGTCTTCGGTGTCGCCAAGGATCGAGCGCACGAATTCGGCGCCTTCATCCGTGGTCGGTGGGGCTTTGCGGGTCTGGGTGGTGGCGGGCGCCGATGTGTCGCCCATCTGGCCGGCCAGTTGTCCGAGAATCTGCATCGGGTCCTGGCCGGTGATCCAGCCGATTCCGACAATCAATACGATCGCGGTCAGGCTCAAGCCCTTGCCGCCACCAAAGCGCATCCCGCCACCGCCGGCACCCTCACTACGGGCATCGACCACGTTGTCGCTGCGTCGGCCTTTTTTCCATAGCATGTGGGAATCCTCTGGTAATCCGTGCGATGAGTGTTGCTGCCAAGTGAGAGCCGCGCCAGTCCGGTCGTCCGGCTTTTCCTGCGCACGTCGGTGTTCCCGGCAATCCGTAACGGCTGCCGAGAACTGTTCAGGCTTGTATTGAACGCGGATAACCCATCGAATTCCGTTCTGCGATGGGTTTTTATCCAGAGGGTGATCGCCGGTCCCGCAAGTTATTCGTCGAACGCGTCCCACACGGGCGCAAAGTCCGGGCTGACCTGTCGCTGGCGTTTGGACAGGCTGGCGATCAAGGCACGGTCCTGATCATCCAGATTGATCGTGAATGCCGCCAAGTTCGCCAGCTGATTGGCCTCGGTGCTGGCCTTGGGAATGGCCGCGACGTTCGATTGATCCAGCAACCATTTGAGCGCGACCTGGGTTGGCAGTGCTCCGTGTTTGGCGGCGATCTGCTGGATGGCAGGGATTTCCGACACCTTGTTTCGCGCCAGCGGTGTGTAGGCCGTCAACGCCATGTCGTGTTGGCGGGCGTAGTCGAGCAGTGCGTTTTGTCCGAGCAACACGTGGTATTCGACCTGAATGGCTGACAGCGGCGCGCCCAGTTCTTCGATGACTTTGCGCAACAGCGGTAGAGGAAAATTCGCCACGCCGATGTTGCGTGCCAGCCCCTGTTCCTTGAGCGCTACCAGGGTTTCAATGGTGCGTGGCAAATCCCAATCGGTACTGGGCCAGTGGATCATGAACAAGTCGACGTAATCGGAACGCAGGGCCTTGAGGCTGCGGTCCATGGAATGACGCATCGCATCGGGTTGCAGTTGGTCCCACCAGACCTTGGTGGTGATGTGGATCTGCTCGCGGGGTGTCGGACTGTTCGCCACTGCCTGCCCGACAGCGTCCTCGTTGTTGTAGCCGGCTGCCGTGTCGATATGCCGGTATCCGAGCGCCAGGGCCTGCTCCACGGCGCGGGTGCACTCATCTGCAAGCATTGGCCAGGTGCCGAGGCCCAGTTTCGGCATGTTCAGACCTTGTCTGTTAACGATGTGCTGCATGATCGATCTCCTTTTCAAAAGCAGTGACGCCTGCGATGTGGCGTGCGGCGATGTAACCGAAGGTCAGCGCCGGGCCGATGTTGATGCCGCCGGCGGGGTAATGGCCACCCATGATGCTCGCCATGTCGCCGCCCGCCGCGTAGAGCCCTTCAATGGCCTGACCGGCGTGGTCCAGAACCTGCGCATGCGGGTTGACCTTGAGTCCTGCGAAAGTGCCAAAGCTTCCGGGCTGGACCTTCACGGCATAAAACGGCCCCTGTTCGATAGGCGCGACACAGGGGTTGGGGTGTTGCGACGCATCACCTTGTTTGCGGTTGTAAGGCGTCGAGCCACGGCCGAATTGCGGATCTTCGCCATTGCGTGCGTGACGGTTGTAGTCCGACACCGTGGCGCGCAAGCCGCTCGGATCAATGCCGCAGGCCGACGCCAATTCCTCCAGCGTGTTACCGGTTTTCAGATAGCCACTGCGGATAAAGGATGTCAGCGGCACAGGAAATGGCCGTGAAATCCCCAAGCCATAACGCCGCTGAAAACGATGATTGCAAATCAGCCAGGAGGCGACTTCTTCGCCTTGCGGCGCGGCGGCGACCATGGCCTTCACATAGTCGTAGTAACCGTTGGCTTCATTGACGAAGCGCTGGCCGTTGCTGAGTACGCCGATGATTCCGGGCTTGCCGCGCTCGATGATGTGCGGGAAATGACCAAGGCTGCCGTCGCCGTGCGGCACTTGCGACACCGGTGCCCAGGCCACGGGAGAGGCCATGTCGACATTGACTTGTGCGCCGACACTTTCACCCAGTCGCAGGCCGTCACCGGACACACCGAGCGGTGGCAAGGCCAAATGTTCATGGCCGGTCGGCGTGCGCGGAAACAGCGCTTTGCGCCGTTCGATGTCATTGGCGAAGCCGCCGGCCGCCAGCACCACGCCCTTGCGCGCCCGGATGCGCACCAAGCCTTTGCCTGTGCTGACGATCGCCCCGTGCACCTGATTGTCCTCACACAACAATTGGGTGACCGGCGCCGATTCCCAGAGCAATACACCGAGGTCTTCGGCAGACTTTGCCAGACGCGCCACCAAGGCCACGCCGTTGACCAGTTGCATGGCACGACCATGCACGGCGAGATCGAACAAATGCCGGGTGAAGCGTCGGGTGACGTGCCACGCCGCTGACAGCGAGCGGGTCAGGTTGAGGAACGCCGTGAGGTCCGCGCCGGCCATGATCGGCATGCCCATGAAAGACGTTTCGCGCATTGTTTTACGTAAACGCTTGAGCAGTTTGCCGACATTTCTGGCATCAAACGGCGCTGCGATAACCGAGCGCCCCCCGGTCCCGGCACCAGGTGTGTCGCCGTGGATGTCGGCAATGGCATTGCCGTCGGCAAACTGCAACGAGGTGTGCTGTTCAAAGAACGCGACCATTTGCGGAGCGGCTTGAAGGAACGCGTCAATCATTGCCGGATCGTACTGGTCGCCCAATTCATGTTGCAGATAGGTGCGCGGTTGCTCAATGTCTTCGACGATGCCGGCACGCCGCGCCAATGGATTGCATGGCACCCAGGCCCAGCCTCCTGACCAGGCCGTGGCGCCGCCGAATACCGGGTCCTTCTCTACCACGATCACCTTCAGCCCGTGCCAGGCCGCAGTGACGGCTGCGGACAGGCCCGCCGCACCTGAGCCGACGATCAGCACATCGCAGTCGATGTCGGGAAAAATGTGCGAATCGGCAGGCATGGTGAGCACTCCGGTGTTGTTATTTTGGAATTTGATTCCAGAAAATATAAGAGTCTTCCTAAGGCGAGCAAGTGAAGGTTGCGTAAAGGGGGCGGTTATCGGACATACAGTTCCAGATTTCCGCGGGTTGTCTTCTAGAATCGAGCAAATTTTGCTTGGAAACTCCCATGGCCGGCAGTCAGATCGAACGTGTTTTCAGTGTGCTCGAAAGCCTCACCAGCGACCCTCGCGGCCTGCCAATGCAGACCTTGGCGGAGCAATTGGACATTCCCAAAAGCGCGACTCACCGCTTGCTCGCCGAGCTGATTCGGCTGGGTTACGTGCGGCAGAATCCGGAAAACTTGCGCTATCACTTGTCGACCAAACTGGTGGCCATGGGATTCCGATACCTGTCGAGCAGCGGCGCCGACATTGTGCAGCCGGTGCTGGACCGGTTGGCACAGGAAACCGGTGAACTGGTGCGACTGGGGGTGATCGAGGGCGAGCGCCAGACCTGGATCGCCAAGTCCCAGGGGGCTCGCTCGGGCTTGCGTTATGACCCTGACATGGGCCGTGATGCGCCCTTGTTTTATACCGCCTCGGGGCATGCGTGGCTGGCGTGCATGAGCGATGCCGAGGCCTTGTCGCTGGTGGAGCGCCAGGCGGCGGATCGGCCGCTGGAACCGGGGCCGAATGCGCCGCGTTCCAACATCGAATTGCTTGAGCGTTTGCGTCTGGCGCGGGAGCAGGGCTACGCCTGTGTCGAGGAAAGTTCGGCCGTAGGCACTTCAGCGATTGCCGCGGTGGTTCGCCATCCGGGGGACGGACGGGTGATCGGCGTGCTCAGCATCGCCGGGCCCAGTGCACGGATGCCGGGCGCACGGTTGCATGAATTGGCGCCGTTGTTGTTGGCGTTTACCGAAGAGTTGTCGGCGGCGAGTCTGGCGTCGGAACTGTTCAGCTAAAACCGCCAATCGAGAAGCTGTGCGCTGTTCGAACACTTTCTGTATCGGTCTGTGTAAGATTGTGGAACTCGGTTCTAAATTAATGGAATTCATTTTTCCAACAAGAACCACAAGAGGACCGCATCTTGAATTCGCCCCTTCGAATCGCGTTGATCGGCGCCGGCAACATGGGCCAGCAGCACTACCAGCATTTGAACTCCCTGAGTGAAGCGATCCTGTGCGCCGTCGCTGATCCCGGGCCGCAAGCGGCCGCTCTCGCGGCGCAATGGGGAGTCGGTTATTTCGCCGATCACCGTCAGATGCTGGAGCAGGCGAAGCCAGACGCGGTCATCATCGCCAACCCCAACACGTTGCATGTCAGTACTGCGCTCGACTGTCTGGCGGCGAACGTGCCGGTGCTGCTGGAAAAACCGGTGGGTGTGCACCTCGATGAAGCCCGGACGTTGGTGGCCGCTTCGAAAGCGAGCGGCGTTCCGGTGCTGGTCGGCCATCACCGGCGTCATAATCCGTTGATCGTCCGTGCCCATGAACTTATCCACAGCGGCGCGCTGGGCCGGTTGACCACGGTCACGGCGCTCTGGCAATTGCGCAAGCCCGACAGTTACTTCGAAACACCTTGGCGCCGCGAGGCGGGCGCAGGAATGCTGTTGACCAATCTGATCCACGACCTCGATCTGCTGCGTCATTTGTGTGGCGAGGTGCGCCAGGTGCAGGCCATTACCAGCAACGCAATACGCGGGTTTGCCAACGAGGATTGCGCGGCGGTGCTGCTGCAATTCGACAACGGCGCGTTGGGTAGCCTGACCGGTTCCGATGCGGTGGCCGCGCCTTGGAGTTGGGAGCTGGGTTCGGGGGAGAACCCGGTGTATCCACGTCAGGCCGACCAGCCGTGTTATTTGCTGGCCGGGACCGGTGGCGCGTTGAGCATTGCGCAACTCAAGCGTTGGCATTACAACGAAGTCGATGGCGGTTGGCACCAACCGTTGCTCGAAGCTCAGGAAGATGTCGTTGCCGATGAAGCCCTGCGTCTACAGTTGCAGCACTTCGTGCGGGTTGTGCGCCGAGAGGTCGAGCCGCTGGTGAGCGCCGCGGATGCCGCACGCACGCTGGCACTGATCGAAGCCATTCGCGAGGCCGCCGAAACCGGTCGTGCCTGCGCACCGTCGTTGATCGAGGGCTGACCATGAGCGAACGAATCTTTTCCCTGGCCAGCCTGACAGTGCTGGAGCTTTCACCGCCGCAGATGGTCGAAGTCGCGGCGCGGGCCGGTTACAGCCACGTCGGTTTGCGCCTGGTGCCGGCGACGCCGGAGGAACATCATTTTGCCTTGGTGGCCGATGGCGATTTACGCCGCCAGACCTTGGCCCGTCTGCGCGATACCGGCGTTCGTGTGCTGGATGTTGAAATCCTGCGTTTGAAACCGGACACCGTCGTCGCCGACTTCGAGAAAGTTCTGGCGGTCGGTGCCGAATTCGGCGCCAGTGAGTTGCTGGTCGCCGGTAACGATTCTGACGAGCAACGGCTGACAGAAAACTTCGCGCGGCTGTGTGATCTTGCAAAGCCCTACGGCCTGCATCCGCATCTGGAATTCATGCCCTGGACCGATGCGCGCAATCTGCAACAAGCCGTGCGTATCGTCGAGAATGCCGGGCGTGAAAACGGTGCGGTGCTGGTGGATGCATTTCACTTCGATCGTTCGGCATCGCAACTGGAAGATCTGGCCAGCGTTGCGCCTTCACGGTTACGGTATGCACAGTTGTGCGATGTTGCCGGGCCGCGACCGACCGACATGGCCGAGATTTTGCGTCAGGCGCGTAACGAGCGACGTTTTCCGGGGGATGGCGATTGTGATCTGCCGGGATTGTTGCGCTGTTTGCCGGCTAACATTCCACTGAGCCTGGAGATTCCCACTGTGCAGTTGCTGGAGCAGGGCGTGAGTGGGCTGGATCGGGCGCAGATGGCTTTGGATAAAACCCGGGAATTGCTGGCGCGGATTTGACTTGCTTTTGTGATGAGGGAGCTTGCTCCCGTTCGAGCGCGGAGCGGTCGCCGATGCTGTTTTGGGACTGCTGCGCAGTCCAGCGGGAGCCAGCTCCCTCGCCACATACCCATTTCACTAAGAGGCCTTCATGACCGTCAGCACCCCGCTCTCCGGCGTCAATCAGCCCTTCAAGGGGATCCTGCTGATCGTTGTCGCAACCTTCCTGTTTTCCAGTCACGACGCATTCTCGAAGTACCTCTCCGGTTTCTATCCGATTGTGATGGTGGTGTGGGCGCGCTACGTGGTTCACACGTTGCTGATGGCCGGGATTTTCCTGCCGCAATCGGGGCTGCGGGTTCTGCGTACCAAGCGACCGCTGCTGCAATTGATTCGCGCACTGTGCCTGTTGGGCACCAGCCTGTTTTTCACCACCGGGTTGATGTACATCCCGCTGGCCGAGGCGACGTCGGTCAACTTCCTGGCACCGGTGCTGGTCACCGCATTGTCGGTGCCGTTGTTGGGCGAGCGGGTCACTCGCGGGCAATGGCTGGCGGTGATCTTCGGCTTCATCGGTGTATTGATCATCGTTCATCCCGGCGGTGATTTGTTTACCCCGGCAGTGTTGTTGCCATTCTGTTCGGCATTGTTTTTCTGCTTCTACCAATTGCTGACGCGCAAGCTCAGCGAGATCGACAGCCCGACCACCAGCAACTTCTTCGCCGGCCTGTGCAACACTTTGGTGATGAGCGCGCTGGTGCCGTTCTTCTGGCAGACGCCGAGCCTGGCGCACGGCGCGATGATGCTGGCGCTGGGTGCCTGCGGGATGACAGCGCACCTGTTCCTGACCCAGGCTTTCCGGCTTGCTGCGCCGGCATTGCTGGCACCGTTCAGTTACTGCCAGATCATCTTCGCCGGTCTGCTGGGCTGGTGGCTGTTTTCCCACACGCCGACCCTGACCACCGTGATCGGCATCGCCATTATTTGCTGCAGTGGCCTGGCAGCGGCCTGGCAGCAAAGTCGTCGCTGATAGCCCCTGAACAGCAGGCAAAAAAAAGCGCAGGCCCGATAGCGGGCCTGCGCCGAGGGAACATCAGTCTTCTACTGTCGGAATCTTGCGCGGTGCCATGAAGTACATCCAGGTCAGTGCAATGAAGTACATCGCCGGGATCAGGGTGAACAGCACGGTGTAGTTGTTGTTGGTGACCGTCAGGATGTGGCCGACCAACTGGGTCATGAACATCCCGCCAATGGCCGCACACATGCCGCCGAAACCGAACACCGTACTCATCATGTGCTTGGGCGTGTAGTCCATCACCAGGCTCCAGATGTTGGCGGTCCAGGCCTGGTGCGCGCCGATGGCCAGAGAGATGGCGAACACTGCGACCCACAGGTTGCTGGAACCCGCCGCCATGACCACGCCGATGATGCAGCAGGCGAACAGGAACATCGACATCAGTCGCGCCTTGATCGGGTTGACACCGCGGCCGATCAGGAACGAGGAGAGGATGCCGCCGCCCACGCTGCCGAAGTCGGCAGTGAGGTAGATGATGATCAGCGGGATGCCCATCTGGGTCACGTTGATGCCCAGGTTGTATTGCTGATTGAGGAACGGTGGCAGCCAGTACAGGTAGAACCAGAACACCGGCGCGGTGATCGAGTAGGCGAGGGCAAAGGCCCAGGTGCCGCGCATGCGCAGGATTCGCGAGAACGGTACGCGGGTCTGTTCCGGTTCGACTTCATTCTGGATGTAGTCCAGTTCGGACTGTTTGACGCTCGGGTGATCTTCCGGGTTGAAGTATTTCAGGCCCCAGAACAGCAACCAGATACCGCCCAGTGCGGCCATGCACAGGAACGCGGCTTGCCAGCCCCAGACGTGCAGGATCAGCGGCAGCAGCATCGGCGTGAACATCGCACCGACGTTGGTACCGGCGTTGAAAATACCGGTGGCCACCGCACGTTCACCGGCCGGGAACCACAGGCGCGTGGTTTTCACGCAGGCCGGGTAGTTGGCGGCTTCAGTTAGGCCGAGAATGAAACGGCAGACCATGAAGCCGACAGCCGAAGTGGCCAGGCCGTGGGCACCGGTCGCCAGGCTCCAGAGCAGCACGGCGCAGAAGAACACGCGCTTGACGCCGACCCGGTCGATCAATCGGCCTTGCAGCACGAAGCCGATGGCGTAGCCGACCTGGAACCAGAAGTTGATGTTGGCGTAGTCCATCGCCGTCCAGCTCATTTCCTTGGCAAGGATCGGCTGCATGACGCCGAGGGCGGCGCGGTCGATGTAGTTCAGGGTGGTGGCGAAAAACACCAGCGCCAGCATGCCCCAGCGGGTTTTGCCGACCGCCATGGCACCACGGATTTTATCGCCGATGCCACCAGTGGCAGCGCTCATGGCCGGAGCCATGCGGGAGCTTTGAGTAGGAATCATGTGTACCACCCGTTTTTGAATTTGTTATGAGTGTTCTGGGTCGTCGAACAGTTTTTTGAACACGGCGACCGGTGGTTGGTTACCCGGCCTCAATGTGGGATTGATGTTGCGCAGTGAACAAAAAATCGTCAATTCGCCAACGGCCATTGTGTTCGATAATCGCACGCAAAACTAACCGGGTAGTACACTTTGAATTGATCAATGCACCGGCCCGCTCAATAATTCGCTCACTCTATTAAAAGCGGCGCAAATTCCCTGTAGCCGAAGCCTCCACCAGGAGTCGAAAACATGCAGCGTTCCATTGCCACCGTGTCCTTGAGCGGTACCCTGCCGGAAAAACTCGAAGCCATTGCCGCCGCCGGTTTTGACGGTGTCGAGATTTTCGAGAACGACCTTCTCTACTACGACGGCAGCCCTCGGGAAATTAAACAGATGTGCGCCGATCTCGGGATCGCCATCACCCTGTTCCAACCGTTCCGGGATTTCGAAGGCTGCCGCCGTGACCGCTTGTCGCGCAATCTGGAAAGGGCCGAGCGCAAGTTCGACCTGATGCAGGAACTGGGCACCGACCTGGTGCTGGTGTGCAGCAACGCCTCGGTTGACTCTGTGGGTGACGAACAGATTCTGGTCGATGACTTGCGCTTGCTGGCCGAGCGCGCCGGCGCACGAGGCCTGCGCATCGGTTACGAAGCGCTGGCCTGGGGCCGGCATGTGAACACCTGGCAGCAGGTGTGGAACATTGTCCGCCAAGCGGATCATCCAAGCCTCGGGGTGTTGCTCGACAGCTTCCATACGCTGTCGCTCAAAGGCGACCCGAGCGCCATCGCCGAGATTCCCGGCGACAAGATTTTCTTCGTGCAAATGGCCGACGCGCCGATCCTGGCCATGGATGTGCTGGAGTGGAGCCGACATTTCCGGTGCTTCCCGGGCCAGGGTGAATTCGATCTGCCGGGCTTCCTCGCGCCGATCATCAAGAGTGGCTACACCGGCCCGCTGTCGCTGGAGATCTTCAACGACGGTTTCCGTGCCGCGCCGCCGCGGGCCAATGCTGCCGACGGTTTGCGCTCGTTGCTTTACCTTGAAGAGAAAACCCGCCAGCGCCTGGAACAGCAAGCCAAGCCATCGACCAACCTCGACATTCTGTTCGAGACACCGAAGGCCAGCGAATACAACGGCATCGAGTTTCTCGAATTTGCCGTGGACGAAAGCCTCGGCGCCAAGCTATCCCATTGGCTGGAGCGTTTGGGTTTCGTCAAGGCAGGCCAGCATCGCTCCAAGAGCGTCAGCCTGCTGCGCCAGGGTGACATCAACCTGATCCTCAACTCCGAGCCGTACTCGTTCGGCCACAGTTTCTTCGAGGCACACGGGCCGTCACTGTGCGCCACCGCCGTGCGAGTCAAGGACAGCGCCAGTGCGCTGGCCCGGGCCGTGGCTTACAAAGGCCAGCCCTATCGCGGGCTGGTCGGGCCGAACGAACTGGAGCTGGCCGCCGTGCGGGCGCCGGACGGCAGCCTGATTTACCTGGTCGACCAGCAGGCCGACGTCTACGGCACTGACTTCAATCTGTTCCCGGATGCGCAGACCGCTGGCGGCCTCAAGCGCATCGACCACATGGCCATGGCGCTGCCGGCCGACAGCCTCGACAGTTGGGTGTTGTTCTACAAGAGCCTGCTGGACTTCGAAGCCGATGACGAAGTGGTGCTGCCCGATCCCTACGGCCTGGTGAAAAGCCGTGCACTGCGCAGCCGCGACAGTTCGATTCGCCTGCCGCTGA
This sequence comes from Pseudomonas sp. Sample_16, assembly GCF_004307665.1. NCBI lineage: Bacteria > Pseudomonadati > Pseudomonadota > Gammaproteobacteria > Pseudomonadales > Pseudomonadaceae > Pseudomonas > Pseudomonas sp. Sample_16. The sequence continues at coordinate 20,141 of NZ_RCOB01000196.1, read as the reverse complement.
ACATTTCCGAAAACCGCAACACGGCTATCTCACATGCGCTGTCGAGTTATCGCGGCTCCGGCGTGCATCACATTGCGTTTGATTGCGACGATATCTTCGCCCAGGTCAGCCGCGCCAAAGAGGCGGGCGTGCCGCTGCTGGATATCCCGCTCAACTACTACGATGACCTGGCAGCCCGTTTCGATTTCGACGACGAGTTTCTCAGCGAGTTGGCCTATTACAACGTGCTGTACGACCGCGATGCCCAGGGTGGCGAGCTGTTTCACGTCTACACCGAGCCGTTCGAAGGACGCTTCTTCTTCGAGATCATCCAGCGCAAGAACGGTTATGCCGGTTACGGCGCGGCCAACGTAGCAGTGCGTTTGGCCGCCATGGCCAAATCCCGAAGCGGCGCCGTACGCCAGGCAAAGTTGTAGGAAAATCGTAAACACGCCGACAAACCGCTGCCGCACGGCTTCCTTCGCTGTGCGGCGCGGCTCATAATCGCCAGCCTGTGCAGTGATGGCCGTGAGCCCGCAATGAAAATGACCTCAGAACTCTCCGCAGCGCCCGAGCAACCCCTGGCCGAGCCGCGCAAGAGTCGCAAGAACAACCCGGAAAAAACCCGCGAGAACATCCTTCAGGAAGCGATTGTCGAGTTCGTTCAACAAGGCCTGTCCGGGGCTCGCGTCGATGCGATCGCCGAGCGCATCCACACCTCCAAGCGCATGATCTATTACTACTTCGGCAGTAAGGAACAGCTCTACGTCGAAGTGCTGGAAAAGCTCTACGGCGATATCCGCAACACCGAAAACCGCCTGCACCTGACTGAGCTGGCGCCGGTAGAGGCGATTCGACGCCTGGTGGAATTCACCTTCGATCACCATGATCACAACGTCGATTTCGTGCGCATTGTCAGTATCGAGAACATTCACAACGCCGAGTATGTGAAGCGCTCCGATGCCATCAAGGCGATGAACAACACCATCCTCGATTCACTGGGCGAGATTCTGCGTCGCGGCGCCGAGCAAGGGCTGTTCCGCACGGGGCTTGATCCGTTGGATGTGCATTTGCTGATCAGTTCGTTCTGCTTCTATCGCGTGTCGAACCGTCATACCTTTGGCGAGATCTTTCAGATAGACCTGCCGGATGAACGCATCAAGCAGCGCCATCGCGAGATGATCTGCGAGTCGGTCCTGCGGTATCTGCAGGCCTGATGCGGGCGAGGGGGCTAACCCCCTCGCCAGATCCGATCAACCATTCATGCTCTGAAAATGCGCCAGCATTCGCTGCGCATCCGGCACCACGCCGCTGAACAACTCAAATGCCTTCACCGCCTGGAACACTGCCATGTTGCCGCCATCGAGTGTCCGGCAACCCAGCGCGCGGGCGTTGCGCAGCAGTTCGGTTTCCAATGGGAAATACACAATTTCCGCCACCCACAATTCAGCACGCAGCAACTCCACCGGCACCGGCATCCCCGGCAGCTTTTTCATGCCCATCGGCGTGGTATTCACCAGGCCGTTGGCCTCGCCCAGAGCCAGCGCCAGGTCATGACCGGCCACTGCGCGACCGCTGCCAAAATGTTGATTGAGATTGTCAGCCAGGCTCTGGGCGCGGCTGATTTCCACATCGAAAATACTCAGCTGTTGTACGCCTTCACTCAATAGCGCGTGGGCCACCGCCGCACCCGCACCACCGGCGCCCATCTGCACCACGCGCTCGACGGCTACACCTTGCAAGCCTCGGCGAAATCCCTCGGCAAAACCCAGGCAATCGGTGTTGTGGCCGATGCGTTTGCCATCCTTGAGCACCACAGTGTTTACCGCGCCGATGCCGCGGGCTTCCGGCGACAATTCGTCGAGCAGCGGGATGATTGCCTGCTTGCACGGGAACGTAATATTCAGCCCGGTGAAATTCATCCGTTCAGCGGCCAGCAACAGGTCGGGCAGGGCATTGCAGTCGAGTTGCAACTGATCGAGGTCGATCAGGCGATAGAGATAACGCAAGCCTTGAGCGTCGCCTTCATGCTCGTGCAATGTCGGGGTGCGCGAAGCCTGGATGCCGGCGCCGATCAGTCCGGCCAATACCGCTTTGTTCTGGCTCACGATGCTCACCCTTTCAAACGTTGACTGAAGTGTTCAAGCGCCAGGCGATAGCCATGGCTGCCAAAACCCGCCATCACTGCCGTGGCAATGGCTGATACAAAGGAATGGTGGCGGAAGGCTTCACGGGCGTGGACGTTGGACAGGTGGACTTCAATCACCGGCAACTCGCTGGCGACCAGCGCGTCGCGAATCGCTACCGACGTGTGAGTCCAGGCAGCCGGGTTGATCACGATCCCGGCGCAGCGGCCGCGGGCGGCGTGAATCCAGTCGAGCAATTCGCCTTCATGGTTGGTCTGGCGAAACTCCACCTTCAGGCCAAACTCTTCGCCGGCACGGCCGCACAAAGCAGAAATATCAGCCAGGGTTTCGTGGCCGTAGGTGGCCGGTTCGCGAGTGCCGAGCAGGTTCAGATTCGGGCCGTTGAGCACCAGAATGATGGGGGCCATCAAAATATCTCCACTTATTATTTTTGGCTTTGGCCGTAGGTTTCGACCTGTGGAGATAAATTGTACTAGATGGTTAATTCGGTCAATTGAAGCGACAGCTCCCTGGCTTAATGTGTGCGGTGATCGGACGCTTTCGCGATCAGCGGGGCAAATGCTCTACCAGAAAGTCGATAAACGCCCGTAACCGCAGTGGCACATGTCGGCTTTGCGGATACAGCAACGTAAACGGTCGCGAGCGTCCTCCGTATGGCTTGAGCACTTCTACCAAGGAGCCTTCGGCCAATTCTTTTTCGACGATGAAGCGATAGGTCTGGAACAGACCGGCGCCATGTTTTGCCAGGGTCACGCCGCCCAGTACATCATCGGAGCAAACGAAATTGCCCTCCGCCAGAATCTCGCGTTGATCACCGTTGTCATTGAACAGCCAGGCAATGCGCCGACCACTGCTGGGCAGTTCGTATTGGATGCATTCGTGCTGCTGCAAATCGTCGAGGGTTTGGGGCGTGCCGGCGTGCTTGAGGTACTCGGGGCTGGCAATCATCACCAGCTCGGCGTCCTCTAACGGCCGGGCGATCAAACCGGAATCCGGAATCGCCCGCACTCGAATGGCCAGGTCGTAGCCCTCGCCGACGAAGTCGATATTGCGATTGCTGATGTGCGACTCGACCTTCACCGCCGGAAAACGCGCACGAAAGGCCGGCATCAGCGGCAGGATCCGATGGTGGGCGTAAGTGGTCGGGATGCTGATACGCAGCGTGCCGGACGGCACTTGCTGTTGGCCCATGACTTCGCGCTGGGCTTCTACCAACTGGGCCAGTGCCTGTCGGCATTCCTCGTAGTAGCGTCGGCCGCTGTCGGTCAGTTTGACGCTGCGGGTGGTGCGCGCAAACAGTCGCACGGCCAGACGCTCTTCCATGCGCGACACCGAGCGGCTCACCGCAGCCGGCGTGACGCCCGCCACCAGCGCCGCAGCCGTGAAGCTGCCGGCCTCGGCGGCCAGACAAAACAGCTCGATGCTGCCCAACTGTAGATCGTCGAATTGTCGCTGCATGATTGGTTACACCGGGGATCAGATAAAGTATTTTGCAAACTGTTTAGCAGGCTCGATTGTACAAATAAAGTGATAAGCCTTCGTTAATCAACGATCAGGAGCAGCGCCATGCCTTTCGTCAGCGTGCGTATCACCCGTGAGGGCGTTACCTCGGAGCAAAAAGCCCAGGTTATCGCGGAAATCACCGAAACCCTGCAGCGGGTTCTCGGCAAGCCTCCAGAATGGACTCACATCGTCATCGAGGAAGTCGACACCGATAATTGGGGGCATGCCGGACTCACGGTGACCGAACAACGTAAACAGCCAGGCTGATTGATCTCGCTTACAAAACAAGCCGTCATCAAGGCGGCTTTTGTGGGTGCATGGAAAGGAATGCTTACGATTTCCAACTCTACCCATCAAGTCTGAAGTGGATCTGCGCACTAGTCTCTGAGATGCATTGCCAATTCGATGCTCAGCGCCAGCGGTCGGATTTTCAGGGAAAGTCGAGTCTTCGGATTCATTAACCTAACGGATGGGTTAGCATGAGATTGTTCAGCTACAAAGGGTTGTCAATGGTGATCATGTTGCGCGATGAACATTGCCCACCGCATGCACATGTGGATGCAGGAACCTGGAGTGCGCGCTTCAAATTCAGCTTCTGGCACAACAGTGTCGAGCTGTGGGACGTGAATCCTCATTCACGCAGGCCACCGGTGTCGGTACTGGAAGGCTTGCGTCATGCGCTCGAACAACCCGCTCATATGCGCCGCGCTCGGTGTATCTGGTGGGAAAAGTTGCACACGGTGTGCCTCGATCATCAGATCTGGGACTGGCAAACCAGCGAAGTCGTGTTGGTAAAAAGGATCGCGAGTACGACAGGGATGATTGGCTCGGCTTGCTACGAGCCTGAGACGAATAAGACCCTGCTGGCGCTGATTGGCGTTCCAGAGGGCGTGGAGATTCAGCTATGAAAACGATACGGGCAGGAACGCTGGCTGATCGGTCCGTAACCGATGCGGTGCTGGATGAAGCCATCCAGCGTGGGCAAGTGCGCCACAAAAACGGTTTGCGGGCGACTTCGGTGACTTATGTAGAACCTTGTCTGGCGGTCAGTTTCATAGATGGAAGTGGCGTGCTGTTACCCGTACAGCACTATCCGGAATTCGATGAGTTTGACGTCGAGGATTTCGCGGATCTGAAAGTCGGCTTTTCCGGGACTGCTCTCTGCCATGAAGGCAAGGATCTACACGTTTCCATCGCCGGAATGATTAGCGCAAGCAAGCCGTTGATGGACATGGCCGCCTCGGTCATTGCCTCGCGGAATGGCCGCCAGAGCAGCGCCGCCAAAGCCGAGGCTGCGCGGGCGAATGGCCGTAAGGGCGGGCGTCCGCGCAAGGCAGATGCCACCGATTGAGCACGCACAAAAAAGCCGTCGTACTGACGGCTGTTTTGTATCACTGCAGCACTCACCGCCGGGTCAACAACACTCCGGATTCCATGTGATGGGTCCACGGGAACTGGTCGAACATCGCGCATTGGGTGATGCGATGCGTATCGTGCAGTTGGGCGATGTTGGCCGCCAGGGTTTGCGGGTTGCAGGAGATGTAGAGGATGTTGTCGAAGCGCCGGGTCAGCTCGCAGGTGTCCGGGTCCATGCCGGCGCGGGGCGGGTCGACGAACACACTGCCGAATTCGTAGCTCTTGAGGTCGATGCCGTGCAGGCGGCGGAACGGCCGCACTTCGTTGAGGGCTTCGGTCAGCTCTTCGGCGGACAGTCGCACCAGAGTGACGTTATCCACAGCGTTTTCGCTGAGATTGCTCAAAGCAGCGTTCACTGAAGTCTTGCTGATTTCGGTGGCCAGCACTTTGCGTACGCGGGTCGCGAGCGGCAGGGTGAAATTGCCATTGCCGCAATACAGCTCGAGCAAATCGTCCGGGCGATCGCCCAGCGCATCGTATGCCCAGTTGAGCATCTTCTGGTTCACCGTGCCGTTGGGCTGAGTGAACGCGCCTTCAGGCTGGCGATAGCTGAACGTGCGGCCGCCGACTTCCAGCTTCTCGACCACGTAATCGTGGCCGATGACTTCACGCTTGCCCTTGGAGCGACCGATGATGCTGACGTTCAGGTCGGCCGCGAGCTTCGAAGCCGCTGCATGCCAGTGTTCGTCCAGTGGACGGTGATAGCACAGGGTGATCATCGCATCGCCGGCCAGGGTGGTCAGGAACTCCACCTGGAACAGCTTGTGGCTCAGTGCCGCACTGGCCTGCCACGCAGCCTTGAGCTGCGGCATCAACTGATTGATGCGCAGGCTGGCGATCGGGAACTCTTCAATCAGGATCGGCGTGCGTTTGTCTTCCTGGGAAAACATCGCGTAGTGACGCTCACCGGCTTCACGCCACAGGCGGAATTCGGCACGCAGACGGAAGTTCTGCAGCGGCGAGTCGAAAACGCTCGGCTGTGGCGCATCGAACGGGGCCAGCAGGTCACGCAAGCGCGTGACCTTGTCTTCGAGCTGAACGGCGTAGGCCTGGGAATCAAAAGTCATGCGTTGAACCAACCCAGCTTGATCACGAACAGAATCGACAGGATCACCAGCGCCGGGTTCAGCTCGCGGCCGCGACCGGACATCAGCTTGATGGCGGTCCAGGCAATGAAACCGAAGGCGATGCCATTGGCGATGGAATAAGTGAACGGCATGGCTAGCGCGGTGATCACCACTGGCGCGGCGACGGTAATGTCGTCCCAGTCTATTTCGGCCAGGCCGGAAGTCATCAGCACGGCGACGAACAGCAGGGCCGGTGCGGTGGCGAATGCCGGAACGCTGGCAGCCAGCGGCGAGAAGAACAGCGCCAGCAGGAACAGGATGGCCACGACGATGGCGGTCAGGCCAGTGCGGCCACCGGCACTCACGCCCGCAGCGGATTCGATGTAGCTGGTGGTGGTCGAGGTGCCCAGCAGCGAGCCGGCCATCGCGGCCGTACTGTCGGCGATCAGCGCACGGCCCATTTTCGGCATGTGGCCGTCTTTGCCCATCAGGCCGGCGCGCTTGGCGACGCCGATCAGGGTGCCGGAGTTGTCGAACAGGTCGACGAACAGGAAGGCGAAAATCACGCTGACCAGACCGATGTCCAGCGCGCCCTTGATGTCCAGTTGCAGGAAGGTCGGAGCAAGCGACGGAGGCATCGACATCACGCCGCCGAACGGGGTGAAGCCCATGACGATGGAAACGATGGTCACCACCAGAATGCCGATCAGCACTGCGCCACGCACGGCAAGCGCCTCAAGGGCTACGATCAGGGCGAAGCCGATGGTGGCGAGGATCGGAGCCGGTTGCTTGAGGTCACCGAGGCCGACCATGGTCGCCGGGTTGCTGACCACGATGCCGGCGTTGTGCAGGGCGATCAACGCCAGGAACAGGCCGATACCGGCGGCAATCGCCGAGCGCAGCGGCAGCGGGATGCTGTTGATGATCCATTCCCGGATGCGGAAGATCGACAGCAGGAAGAAGCACACCGCCGAGATGAACACCGCGCCCAGCGCCACTTGCCAGGTGTGGCCCATGTGCAGGACCACGGTGTAGGTGAAGAAGGCGTTCAGACCCATGCCCGGTGCAAGGGCGATCGGGTAGTTGGCGATCAGGCCCATGGTCGTCGAGCCGATGGCGGCAGCCAGGCAAGTCGCGACGAACACCGCGCCCTTGTCCATGCCGGTCTCGCCGAGAATGCTCGGGTTGACGAACAGAATGTAGGCCATGGCCAGGAAGGTCGTAACGCCCGCCAGGATCTCGGTGCGTACGTTGGTGTTATGTGCCTTGAGTTGAAACAGCCTTTCCAGCATGCCTGCTCCCCGTGGCGCGCCCGGCGCCGTGAATGTATCGACTTCAACAGCAAAGCACAGACCGCTGCAAGCGCCTGGGATTTTTCTGTGGGTCGGAAAAAGCCGCGCATCATACCAGTAGCACAGCGTTATGGCTGCTTATGGCGGTGATCGTCGTCGATGTTTTGCGTTTCAGCCAAACCAGCCATACTGCGCGCTGGTTTATTGGGGTGGCTATTGGATGAAAAAGTGTCTGTCGATCTTGTCCGCTATCGGGATGGCGTTGCTGTTGGCGGCACAAAGCGCCTCGGCGGCCTCGGCACCGCCGTTGACCGAAGTGAAGGTGCTCAAGGTCGAGTCGCCTCAATGTGGTTTTGAAACCATTGAGCAGGGACAGATCCAGACCCGCTGCAATCACAGTGGCCCGAACATCAGGATCTACGTGCTGGAAGTGGGCTACGGTCGCAGCCAGCCCCATGCTGCACTGGATGGCTTTGAGGTGAACGGCACCCGCACGCCAGTCTGCGCCTATGAAAACGGCAACCTGACGGATTGTTCGCAACGCACGAAAATCGTTGGCAATTTGTACATCTTCAGCCTGGCGGGCAAGCAGGAAGGTACCTTTACGTACAGCAACACGTCGATCAACGCGCCGGGCAACACGATGTCGACACAGCTTTACATCAAGTAACGGCAAGCCTCGAACAAGGGTAGGGAAAGCTGACTACGCTTTAAGAACCCTCCTGTGGATTGTTCCCATGACCTTTCGAGCCTTGATTACCCTCGCCGAGGGCACCGATGACCTGCAGACCGTCACCCTGATCGATGTACTGCGCCGCGCCAAGGTGGAAGTGGTGGTCGCCAGCATCGAAGGCCGGCGCATGCTGACCTGCGCGCGCGGTACACGCCTGACCGCTGATGCCATGCTGGTGGATTTGCTCGCCCAGCCTTTCGATCTGATCGTGCTGCCAGGCGGTGCCGTGGGCACGCAACACCTGGCTGGCCATCAGCCACTGCAACAGTTGATCAAGGACCAGGCTACGGCCGGTCGGCTATTTGCGGGTATCGCCGAAGCGCCCGCGGTTGCCCTGCAAACTTTCGGTGTGCTGCGTCAGCGGCGCATGACGTGCCTGCCCTCCGTCAGCCATCAACTGTCAGGTTGCAATTTCGTCGATCAACCGGTGGTGGTCGACGGCAATTGCATCACCGCCCAAGGTTCGGGCGCAGCGTTGGCGTTTGCTCTGACACTGGTGGAACAGCTTTGCGGCAAAGCCACGCGAACGGCTGTGGCGGGGGAGTTGCTGGTTTAGACAGCATCAGCGTGAATGCCGATGGGTTTGATGAGCGGTTGCTCACGATGCTCAGCCTGCCAGAGATCGTAGTCGGTCTGAACCCCTAGCCATGTCCGCGCCTTACCAATCCCCGCCCGCTCCAGGCGTACAGCGAGGTCCGGACTGATCGGCGCATGCCCATGCAATACTCGCGACAAATGTGGGCGTGCGAACCCGAGGTGCCGGGCTAACTGCGCGACGCTGATTCCCAACTCGGGCAATACATCCATCAAAAGTGTTTCACCAGGGTGCGGCGGGTTGTGCATGGGCATGTCCTGCCTCCTGTCAGTGGTAATCCAGATAATCGACCAGTTCGATATCTGTGCCGATAAATCGAAAAACGACTCGCCAGTTCCCTGAGACACTCAGGGACCAGTACTCGGCCAATCCTTCCTTCAGCGGATGCAATCGCCATCCCGGTAGGTTGAGGTCGTCAGGGACCATGGCGCGATCCATGAACTACAGGATGCGAGCCAGACGCTTTGCATGATCGGCTCGAATTCCGCGAGTCGAACCCGTTTCATAGAAGACACGAAGGCCTTTGTGCTGGAAGGATTTGATCATGGAAAAAAGTGTAAGGCGATACATTACACTTTATGCGGTATCTATGTATTGCACATGGTCGGCAAAACTGTGATGGATGACTGCTTCAGACTTTCACCTCTTCCTTTGGCACATGCATGCGGTCACGATTGGCCAGGGTCGGGAATAGTTTGATCCAGGTCCCGGTGACCAGCAGCGTGCCTATTCCCCCCATGACCACCGCCGGAACCGTACCGAACCAATGGGCGGTCAGGCCCGACTCGAATTCGCCCAACTGGTTTGAGGCCCCGATGAACAGCCCGTTCACCGCACTGACCCGGCCGCGCATTTCGTCCGGGGTTTCCAGTTGAACGAACGAGGCGCGGATCACCATGCTGATCATGTCGGCCGCGCCCAATACCACCAGCACGGCGAGGGAAAACCAGAACGAGGTCGACAGGCCGAAGGCAATGGTTGCCACGCCAAATACGCCCACGGCTGTAAACATCACCCGCCCGACGTTGCGCTCCACGGCAAATCGCGCCAGGAACAGCGACATCAGCAGCGCACCCACCGCCGGAGCTGAGCGCAGCAGGCCCAGGCCCCACGGGCCGGTCAGCAGAATGTCCTTGGCGAACACCGGCAACAGCGCTGTCGCACCGCCCAGCAGCACAGCGAACAGGTCCAGGGAAATGGCCCCGAGGATATCCGGGCGACTGCGAATGAAGCGGATCCCCGCCAGCAACGAATCCAGCGTCGCCTTACCCTTGTTCAGCGGTGTTTGCCGAGCGGGCAAATTGAGCATCAATGCGCAAGCGATGATGTACAGGACCACCGTCGGGCCATACACCCACACGCTGCCAAAGGCATAGAGCAGACCGCCGAGGGCCGGGGCGACGATGGTTGCCGATTGCTGGGCCGATTGCGCGGCGGCTACCGCCCGGGGAAACAAGGCGCTGGGCACAATGCTCGGGAGCAGGGCCTGGGTGGTCGGCATCTCGAAGGAGCGGGCGGCTCCCAGCAGGAAGGCGAGGATGAAGATCATCTCCCGGGTGACATGATCCGTCGCGCTGCCAATGGCCAGCGACAGGGCGATCAGCGCCTGGAGCGATTGGCAGATGGCGGCGACTTTGCGTCGGTCGTAGCGGTCTGCGACGTGCCCGGTGTGCAGCATGAACAGTACGCGAGGTGCGAATTCCACCAGCCCCACCATTCCCAGATCGAGCACGTTGCCGGTCAACTGGTACAGGTTCCAGCCGATGGCCACGGTAAGCATTTGGAAACCGCTGGCGGTAAACACCCGGGCCAGCCAGAACGCGAGGAAAGGGCGATGGTGACGTAACAGCAAGGGCGCTTGGCTGGGCATCTGCGGGCAAATCTTGGAATAGGGGAAGGGCGAGGTTATCACCAACCTGTAACAGGAAGTTGCCACGCCTGAAAATTTCATTAGCCAGACATCGATTTTGCTGAGGCAGCCGATCTCGAACGCCATGAGGCAACTTGTCACGCGGCAAACGGCCACGCAGTTCATCGCCGAAATTGGGACTACTCTTTCAACGTTGCTTGATCCAGATCAACGCCCTGCGAAGGGAATTGATTGGCCAGAATCCCTGCGTTGCGATGCCTGTAAAAAAAAGAACGAATTTGAATTCGCCGCACTCCATACCCGTGGGACCCGTGGATGCAGGCTTCCAGCCAGCAGCCGTAATACCTGACAGAGGAAGACTTATGTTCGGTTTAGAGGCACTTGATCTCGCCCGAATTCAGTTCGCGTTCACCATTTCGTTTCACATCCTTTTTCCGGCCATCACCATTGGCCTGGCGAGTTACCTGGCTGTACTCGAAGGCTTGTGGCTCAAAACCAACAACGACACCTATCGGGACCTCTACCATTTCTGGTCGAAGATCTTTGCGGTCAACTTCGGCATGGGGGTGGTCTCCGGGCTGGTGATGGCTTATCAGTTCGGCACCAACTGGAGCCGTTTTTCGGATTTCGCCGGGTCGGTCACCGGACCGTTGCTGACGTACGAAGTGCTCACGGCGTTCTTCCTGGAAGCCGGGTTCCTCGGGGTCATGCTGTTCGGCTGGAACAAGGTCGGGCGCGGCTTGCACTTCTTCTCGACGGTCATGGTCGCCATCGGCACGCTGATTTCGACGTTCTGGATTCTTGCGTCCAACAGCTGGATGCAAACACCGCAGGGCTTTGAAATCATCAACGGCCAGGTGATTCCAACCGACTGGCTGGCGGTGATCTTCAACCCTTCGTTCCCTTATCGCCTGATGCACATGGCGACGGCGGCCTTCGTTGCCACGGCGTTCTTCGTCGGCTCTTCGGCGGCCTGGCATTTGCTGCGCGGCAAGGACAACCCGGCGATCCGTACCATGCTTTCGATGGCGATGTGGATGGCGCTGATTGTGGCGCCGATCCAGGCGGTCATTGGCGATTTCCACGGCCTCAACACGCTGGAACATCAGCCCGCGAAAATTGCCGCGATCGAAGGCCACTGGGAAAACAAAGGCGACGAGGCAACGCCGCTGATTCTGTTCGGCTGGCCGGACATGAAAGAAGAGAGGACCAAGTTTGCGGTCGAGATCCCGTACCTGGGCAGCTTGATCCTGACCCACTCGCTGGATAAACAAGTGCCGGCGCTCAAGGATTTCCCGCCCGAAGACCGGCCGAATTCGACCATCGTGTTCTGGTCGTTCCGGATCATGGTAGGCCTGGGCATGCTGATGATCTTCACCGGTTTGTGGAGCCTGTGGCTGCGCAAGCGCGACAAACTCTATACCTCGCGACCGTTCCTGTACCTGGCGTTGTGGATGGGGCCGTCCGGGCTGATCGCAATCCTCGCCGGTTGGTTCACTACTGAAATCGGTCGCCAGCCGTGGGTGGTCTACGGGCTGATGCGCACGGCGGACGCGTCCTCCAATCACAGCTTCATGCAGATGAGCATCACCCTGATCCTGTTCGTCGTGGTGTATTTCGCGCTGTTTGGCGCGGGCCTGGGCTACATGATGCGCCTGGTGCGCAAAGGGCCGAAGATCGATGAAGGCAAGGAAACCAACGACGGTGGTCCTGGCCAGAAACGCACCCCGGCGCGGCCGCTGTCCGCAGCCGACGATGAGCATTCCGATGCCGACCGCACCGTGACCAAGGAGATTTGAATCATGGGTATTGATCTTCCGCTGATCTGGGCCGTGATCATCATCTTCGGCATCATGATGTACGTGGTCATGGATGGCTTCGATCTGGGGATCGGCATTCTTTTCCCGTTCATTCCCGGCAAGACCGACCGTGACGTGATGATGAACACCGTCGCGCCCGTCTGGGACGGCAACGAAACCTGGCTGGTGCTGGGCGGTGCGGCGTTGTTCGGCGCCTTCCCGCTGGCCTATTCGGTGGTGCTCTCGGCGTTGTATCTGCCGCTGATCTTCATGCTCGTCGGGTTGATTTTCCGCGGCGTGGCGTTCGAGTTCCGCTTCAAGGCCAAGGACGACAAACGTCACTTGTGGGACAAGGCCTTCATCGGCGGTTCGATTGCCGCGACGTTTTTCCAGGGCGTGGCATTGGGGGCGTTCATCGATGGCTTGCCAGTGGTCAATCGGCAATTCGCCGGTGGCTCACTGGACTGGCTGACACCGTTCACCCTGTTCTGCGGCGCAGCGTTGGTGGTGGCTTATGCATTGCTCGGTTGCACCTGGCTGATCATGAAGACCGAAGGGAAATTGCAGGAACAGATGCATGACCTGGCGCGGCCCTTGGCGTTCGTGTTGTTGGCGGTAATCGGTATCGTCAGTATCTGGACGCCGCTGGCCCATGCCGAGATCGCAGCCCGCTGGTTCACCCTGCCGAACCTGTTCTGGTTCCTGCCGGTGCCGATCCTGGTGCTGGTGACCTTGTACGGCCTGATTCGCGCGGTGGCGCGCAATGCGCACTACACGCCGTTCCTGCTGACGCTGGTGCTGATCTTTCTCGGTTACAGCGGCTTGGGCATCAGTCTGTGGCCGAACATCGTACCGCCGTCGATCTCGATCTGGGACGCGGCTGCACCACCGCAGAGCCAGGGCTTCATGCTGGTGGGTACGCTGTTCATCATTCCGTTCATTCTGGGTTATACCTTCTGGAGCTACTACGTGTTCCGCGGCAAGGTCACCCATGAGGACGGTTATCACTAGGGCGCAGTGCGAAAAATTGTAAGAGCGAGCCTGCTCGCGATGGCGTCATCACAGACGCCATCCACCCTTACTGGAGAAATTGAATCATGTCCGGCAAACATTCCCTGCACGACATCGAAGAAGCCGAAAAAAAACCGCTGTGGCAGCGGCTCGGCTGGTTGGCCATGATCTGGGCCGGCAGCGTCGGTGCGCTGTTCATCGTCGCCAGCCTGATGCGGATGTTCATGAACGCCGCCGGTCTGAGCACTCACTGACATCCGCACCCGGAAGCTTTTTGGGGTTACTTGCGCGCCTTGAGGATCACGAACTTCGGCGTGGCCGCCACTTGCTCCACACCTCGGAACAGACGCGCAAGTTTGCTGTGATAACCCAGGTGACGATTGCCGACAATGTACAGCGCCCCCCCGACGACCAGCGCCTCCCGGGCTTGCTGGAACATTCGCCAGGCGAGGAAGTCGCCCACCACTTGTTGCTGGTGAAACGGCGGATTACACAGCACCACGTCCAGCGACTGAGGTTCCTGTCCGGCCAACCCGTCGCCGGCACGCACGATGACATCGCGCTCGCCCAATGCTGCCTGCCAGTTCTCGGCAGCCGATTGCACCGCCATGAACGACTCGTCCACCAAGGTGTAATGGGCGTCAGGGTTTTGCAGAGCACTGGCAATCGCCAGCACACCGTTTCCGCAACCGAGGTCGGCCACGCGCGCCGTACCGAGATTCTTCGGCAAGTGCGGCAGAAATGCCCGCGTGCCGATGTCCAGCCCTTCGCGACAGAACACGTTCGCGTGGTTGAGCAATTCAATGGCCGGTTCGTCAAGCTGATAGCGCGTCGGGTAGGGCGATGTTGCAGGTGCCATTGCTTGAGCAGTGGCAATCAGTAGCCGGGCTTTTTTAACCGCCAACGAAGCTTGCACAGGGCCAATGTAGCGTTCGAGCAAGTCGCCGGCCGCACGCGGCAGGTGTTTGATCATGGCTGCGGCGATCACTTGGGCACCGGGCGCGAGTTGGCCCTGCAGGCGGATCAACTGCTCCTCCAGCAATGCCAGTGTCTTCGGTACCCGGATCAACACCCGGTCGAATGGCCCTGCAACGATTTCACTGGCCGGCACATGTGGCACTGCGTCAAATGCCTGACCATTGCGGGCCAGATTCTTTTCCAACCCTTGCAAAGCCAGGAACGAATCACCGCTGCTGACGACGTTGACCTTGCCCGCCAGACTGGCTGCCAACGCGCCGAAACTGTCGTTCAACACCAGCACCCGTGTATCGATCGAGGGCTGCTGCTCAGCCAGATGGTTGAGCAGGTATTCGTCGGCTGCATCGAAGGCTTGCAGCGGTTCATTCTGCTGTTCGGGCTGACGAATCAGGTCAAGGCTGGCAAAAGGTGTTTCGAGCAAAGGCATGGGGCGGGGCTCTGGGTAATCAACGGGTATCCCGCGGCCCTTGGGCAACTTGGCGGCGGGCCGGCCGAGTGGCCTGCGTTGTGGAAAAATCACACGGCAAAACACTCGGGAGGGACCGCGAATGGTACGGTTTTTTGTATCCGATTACTCGCAGGTTTTCGCTTCAGCGAATCGCGTCGCCAGTCAGATAGCCTTCCTTGACAGCGGCAATCACGGCCGAAATTTTGTTATTGACCCCGAGTTTGCGGATGGCTTCCTGTACATGGAAGTTGATCGTCCGTGCACTGAGGTTGAGAATCCTCGCGCTTTCGTAGGCTGTCTTGCCATCGGCCGCCAATTTCAGCACGTCGACTTCCCGTGGCGTCAGATGCGGGGTTTGGGGCCTCTTGGCAGCTTTGGGCATCGCCTCCAGCATCAGTTTGTGTAAATGATTGCCGATGAATACCGAGAAACCGAGGTTTTCGTACAGCTCCCACGCACTGATCGGGCAATGACTTCTGGCAAGACTCAAGATAGAGCACAAGCCACTGTCCTCGTTATGAACGGCTTGTGACCAACCATGCTGCATTCCCTGTTGCTCCATGGTGTCCCATATCCATGGCACGTCATGGAAGAGTTCCTCGGTCCACAGGATGGGCAGCGTGGATTGATTGCAATGTGCTATTACCGGATCAATCAAACTGAACTTTGTGTGTTCATATTCACTGTTCCATTGCTTAGAGTAATTGTTCAATTGCACAGGTTGAAATTGATCATTCACCGGTAAGCAACTTGCTGAAAAAGCACAAAATTTGTACCCGATATTTTTTGCGAAACTCAACGCAACCCGATAGGCGCTATCCATATCCGTTGTGTTGGATAACTGAATGAGTTGTAGCTCCTTCCACCGTTCCATTATCGGCTCCATGTATGAACTCGCGTGTGGGCGCTTTGGATCCAAGCGATCGGCGCGAGTGGAAGTGTAGGATGATTCTTACATCGTGTTGAGATTTTTTTGCTTGGCTCAACCAGTTTTAAACATGTGTCTGGTTCTATAACGCGACTGACGTTTAAGTATGTTGATTTTAATATCATCAATTAACCGAGCAGTTAGTTGTGCTGGGCGAACTGAATTCAATTGAACAAGTTGTTTTCACCTTAAAGGCACCACAAACCATCGGTGTTTCTGCCGGTCTATTTGCGCGACACTGGGAGCGTCTGTTGAATGGAGCGTCCCAATGACAGCCAGTGAAGAAAAATTTACCCGCCAGACCTTGCTCGACGTCCAGCCATTGACCCCGAACCTGTTCACGCTTCGGTCGACAAGGGACGCCGGGTTTCGTTTTCGTGCAGGCCAGTTCGCCCGACTGGGCGTGACCAAGGCCGATGGCAGCACAGTCTGGCGAGCCTATTCCATGGTGTCATCGCCCCATGACGAGTTTCTGGAGTTCTTTTCCATCGTCGTTCCGGGAGGCGAGTTCACCAGCGAACTCAGTCGATTGGGGGTTGGCGATACGTTGCTGGTCGACCGCCAGGCCTTCGGTTACCTGACCCTCGACCGATTTGTCGATGGGCGTGATCTGTGGCTGTTATCCACGGGGACTGGAATTGCGCCGTTTCTGTCGATCCTGCAGGACTTTGAAGTCTGGGAGAAATTCGAACGCATCATCCTGGTCTATAGCGTGCGCGAATCCCGCGAGCTGGCGTATCAGGAGCTGATCGCGGGGCTGGCCCAACGCGAGTATCTGGAGGAGTTCGTACACAAACTGCAACTCATCAACACTGTCACGCGCGAGTTGCACCCAGGCGCGCTCAACGGCCGCATTACCACGCTGATCGAAAACGGCGAATTGGAACGCGCAGCCGGGGTGGCGCTGACGCCTGAGCACTCGCGGGTCATGCTCTGCGGTAACCCGCAAATGATCGATGACACACGCAAATTGCTCAAACAGCGCGATATGCATTTAAGCCTCAGCCGCCGCCCCGGGCAGGTGGCGGTGGAGAATTTCTGGTAAAAAAAAACGGTGCCTCGAGGGGCGCCGTTTTTGTTTGCGAATAATCAGGGCTGTCTGTTCTGCGCCTTGAGCAGGTCGCGAATCTCACCCAGCAACTCTTCTTCCTTGGTCGGAACCGGCGGCAGGGTCGGGGCAACAGCTTCTTCGCGCTTGAGACGGTTGATGGCCTTGACGCCCATGAAGATCGCGAAAGCGACAATGATGAAGTCGATCAGTGTCTGAATGAATTTGCCGTACGCCAACACCACCGCCGGGACATCGCCCTGCGCGGCCTTGAGCGTAATGGCCAGGTCACTGAAGTCCACCCCGCCGATCAGCAGCCCGATGGGAGGCATGATCACATCACCGACGAACGACGACACAATCTTGCCGAAAGCGGCGCCGATAATGATACCGACGGCCATGTCGATCACATTGCCTTTGACCGCGAAGGCCTTGAACTCGTTAAGCACGCCCATAGGTTATTTCCTTGTTACAGATGAGTTGGTGAACGCAGTGTAAATCAGCCAAATGCTTCCTGCCCGAAACAACTGCTTACGATGCTCGCCTGCAATCGACCGGACCGACGGCGAAAAGTTTTAGCGAGCCTTGCCTGCCACCGGATGGCTTGAGCTTTCTGGATCAGGCTTTGTGGGCTGATGATGCAGTAATCAGTGTGAACAAAAGGTTGGTGGCGAATCAATATCAGCCGCTATTCTGATGATCGTTTTACACTTCCATAACAATAAAGGACTGACGGTTTGGCTGGATCAATCCGCTCGGAGTTTCGAAGGCTTGATGTAAAATCTTATCCGTTATAAGTGTGTGGTTATTGATGGGTTTTTTGATTGCATTTTTGTTGAAAACTGTACGCTCGGATTTAAAGCGGTTAAGTGTTGTACAAGTTTTAATGACGGTTGATTAGGTGTGCTGGTATTTATTTCGGATAGTTTGTACAGATTGTTAAAGGCGTTTGGACTGGAAGTGTGTGTACCGTTCACAGTTTTATTTAATGTAAGTGATGATATTTGCCTGCCCCCCCACTCTCGGAACAGTCAGATACGATCGCTGATTCATTCCGACAACAGCATCGCACTGATCGCCGCCACCTGAGCTATCATCGCGATTTTTGCCGGGAGTTCAGATGGCCAAGGCCAAGCGCATGTACGGCTGCACCGAGTGCGGCTCAACCTTCCCGAAATGGGCCGGCCAGTGTGGCGAGTGTGGCGCCTGGAATACGCTGACTGAAACCATGGTGGAAAGCGGCGGGGCGGCGGCACCCAGCGGACGCACGGGCTGGACCGGTCAGCAGGCGCAGATCAAAACCCTGGCCGAAGTCAGCGTCGAGGAGATCCCGCGATTTTCCACCGCCTCCAGTGAACTGGACCGGGTGTTGGGCGGCGGCCTCGTCGACGGTTCGGTGGTGTTGATCGGCGGTGATCCGGGCATCGGCAAATCGACCATCCTCCTGCAAACCCTGTGCAACCTCGCCAAAAGCATGCCGGCCCTGTACGTCACGGGGGAAGAATCCCAGCAGCAAGTGGCCATGCGTGCCCGTCGTCTTGGCTTGCCCCAGGATCAATTGCGGGTCATGACCGAAACCTGCATCGAAACCATCATCGCCACGGCGCGCCTCGAGAAGCCCAAGGTCATGGTGATCGACTCGATCCAGACGATTTTCACCGAGCAGTTGCAATCCGCGCCGGGCGGTGTGTCCCAGGTGCGTGAAAGCGCGGCCCTGCTGGTGCGTTATGCCAAGCAGAGCGGCACGGCGATTTTCCTGGTGGGCCATGTCACCAAGGAAGGAGCTCTGGCCGGCCCGCGTGTGCTGGAGCACATGGTCGATACCGTGTTGTATTTCGAAGGCGAGTCCGATGGCCGTCTGCGCTTGTTGCGAGCGGTGAAAAACCGATTCGGTGCGGTCAACGAACTGGGTGTGTTCGGCATGACGGACAAGGGCTTGAAAGAAGTCTCCAACCCATCGGCGATTTTTCTGACTCGAGCTCAGGAAGAAGTGCCAGGCAGTGTGGTCATGGCGACGTGGGAAGGCACCCGGCCGATGCTGGTAGAAGTTCAGGCGCTGGTGGATGACAGCCATTTGGCCAATCCGCGGCGCGTTACCCTGGGCCTGGACCAAAATCGTTTGGCGATGTTGCTGGCGGTGCTGCACCGACATGGCGGCATTCCGACCCATGACCAGGATGTGTTCCTCAACGTCGTCGGCGGCGTGAAAGTGTTGGAAACCGCCTCTGACCTGGCGTTGATGGCGGCAGTCATGTCCAGTTTGCGCAACCGGCCGCTGCCTCACGATTTGCTGGTATTCGGCGAGGTCGGCCTGTCCGGCGAAGTGCGACCGGTGCCCAGCGGTCAGGAG
Organism: Pseudomonas sp. Sample_16; assembly: GCF_004307665.1. Lineage (NCBI taxonomy): Bacteria > Pseudomonadati > Pseudomonadota > Gammaproteobacteria > Pseudomonadales > Pseudomonadaceae > Pseudomonas > Pseudomonas sp. Sample_16. Next base: position 977 of record NZ_RCOB01000196.1, on the reverse strand, counting down.
CGCTTGAAAGAGGCTGCCAAGCACGGGTTCAAGCGGGCAATCGTGCCCAAGGGCAATGCGCCGAAGGAAGCGCCAGCGGGGTTGCAGATCATTGCCGTCACCCGTCTGGAGCAGGCGCTCGACGCACTGTTTGAATAGTCTTTGATTCTATGAGGGCGGGCTTGCCCGCTCTCACGGGGTGCTGTCATGGCGTAATCAGGGCACCCAGCTCTCGCTCAAGCTCAGCCTCGTCTGCGAGGTTCAGCTCAATCAGTCGCCGCAGGCGCTCAATGGATTCCAGGCTGATGTGCCGGCAGACAAACCCTAACTGGCCGTTTTCTTCATGGGCCAGCTGCACATCCATCTCGATATCGATGTCATCGCTCAGATGAATGTCGACGAAAAAGTCCTGCGTCGCATCACCCAGCCAAGGTTCAGGGCGTTCGATCAATAGCCCTTTGAGCGACAGGTCGATCAGCTTTACCGGCCAGATGTACTCGCCTTGGCTCAGCTCAGTCCTGGCATCGAAGGCGATGCGTTTGAAGCGACGGCGGTCGGCGGGGTGTTCGCTCATGGCGCAATCCTCTGGATGTTCGCTGACTATAGACCCGCATCGTTGAAACCTGCCAGCCAGGACAAGGGCTCTAGACCAATGTTGGCTATGGTCTTTGCCGTCAGGAGAGCTAAACTCGACGTGGCTGTCTTTCTTGTCCACTCTGGCTGGAATAATAAAATGAAAAATAATAATAGCCTGCTACGCCATTTACCCTGGCTGGTGCTGGCAATCGTAGGGGCGTGCGCTCTGGGTGTAGTGGCATTGCGCCGAGGTGAGGCAATCAATGCCTTGTGGATTGTGGTCGCTGCTGTGGCCATCTATCTGGTCGCGTACCGCTACTACAGTCTGTTTATCGCCAACAATGTGATGCAGCTCGACCCGCGACGGGCCACTCCCGCCGTACTCAATAACGATGGTCTGGACTATGTGCCGACCAACAAAC
>NZ_RCOB01000001.1:0-39926 GCF_004307665.1 Pseudomonas sp. Sample_16 | reverse complement strand
ACTACACCGAAGCGGACAGTTACGCCCGGGTGTTTGTCATCGGCCTGCTCAACACATTGCTGGTGACTTTCATCGGCGTGATTCTGGCAACCATCCTCGGCTTCATCGTCGGTGTGGCGCGGCTGTCGAAGAACTGGATCATCGCCAAAGTGGCGACGGTATACGTGGAAGTCTTCCGTAACATTCCGCCGCTGCTGCAGATCCTGTTCTGGTACTTCGCGGTATTCCTGACCATGCCGGGACCGCGCAACAGCCATAACTTCGGCGATACCTTCTTCGTCAGCAGTCGCGGCCTGAACATGCCGGCCGCGCTGATGGCCGACGGTTTCTGGCCGTTTGTGGTCAGCGTCGTGGTGGCCATCGTCGCCATCGTGCTGATGTGCCGCTGGGCCAACAAACGCTTCGAAGCCACCGGCGTGCCGTTCCACAAATTCTGGGTCGGCCTGGCGCTGTTCCTGGTGATTCCGGCGCTGTGCGCATTGATTGTCGGCGCACCGGTTCACTGGGAAATGCCGCAGCTCAAGGGCTTCAACTTCGTCGGTGGCTGGGTGCTGATCCCGGAACTGCTGGCCTTGACCCTGGCCCTGACCGTGTACACCGCGGCGTTCATCGCCGAGATCGTGCGCTCGGGCATCAAGTCGGTCAGCCACGGCCAGACCGAAGCGGCGCATTCCCTCGGCCTGCGCAACGGTCCGACCCTGCGCAAGGTGATCATTCCGCAAGCCCTGCGCGTGATCATTCCACCGCTGACCAGCCAATACCTGAACCTGGCGAAAAACTCCTCGCTGGCCGCCGGTATCGGTTACCCGGAAATGGTTTCGCTGTTCGCCGGCACCGTGCTCAACCAGACCGGGCAGGCCATCGAAGTGATTGCCATCACCATGAGCGTGTACCTGGCGATCAGTATCAGCATTTCCCTGCTGATGAACTGGTACAACAAGCGCATTGCGCTGATCGAGCGGTAAGGAAAAGCGCATGAGTACTCATACTTTCAAACCTGACATGCCACCACCGAGCAGCAGCATCGGTGTAGTGGCGTGGATGCGCGCAAACATGTTCTCCAGCTGGCTCAACACCCTGCTGACCCTGTTCGCGTTCTACCTGATCTACCTGGTGGTTCCGCCGATTCTGCAGTGGGCCATCATCGACGCCAACTGGGTAGGCACCAGCCAGGCCGACTGCACCAAGGAGGGCGCCTGCTGGGTGTTCATCCAGCAGCGTTTCGGCCAGTTCATGTACGGCTACTATCCAACGGATCTGCGCTGGCGCGTCGACCTGACCGTGTGGCTGGCGGTGATTGGCGTAGCCCCTCTGTTCATCTCGCGCTTCCCGCGTAAAGCGGTGTATGGCCTGAGCTTTTTGGTGCTGTACCCGATCATTGCCTGGTGCCTGTTGCATGGTGGCGTTTTCGGCCTGACCCAGGTGGCGACCAGCCAGTGGGGCGGCCTGATGCTGACCCTGGTGATCGCCACTGTCGGTATCGCCGGTGCGCTGCCGTTGGGGATTGTCCTGGCGCTGGGCCGACGTTCGAACATGCCGGCGATTCGGGTGGTCTGCGTGACCTTCATCGAGTTCTGGCGCGGCGTGCCGTTGATCACGGTGCTGTTCATGTCCTCGGTGATGCTGCCGCTGTTCCTGCCTGAAGGCATGAACTTCGACAAACTGCTGCGGGCGTTGATCGGCGTGATCCTGTTCCAGTCGGCCTACGTGGCCGAAGTGGTGCGCGGCGGCCTGCAAGCGATCCCCAAGGGGCAGTACGAAGCGGCCGCGGCGATGGGCCTGGGTTACTGGCGCAGCATGGGCCTGGTGATTCTGCCGCAAGCGTTGAAGCTGGTAATCCCCGGCATCGTCAACACGTTCATTGCACTGTTCAAGGACACCAGCCTGGTGATCATCATCGGCTTGTTCGACCTGCTCAACAGCGTCAAACAAGCGGCTGCCGATCCGAAATGGCTGGGCATGGCCACCGAAGGCTACGTGTTCGCCGCCCTGGTGTTCTGGATTTTCTGTTTTGGTATGTCGCGCTATTCCATGCATCTGGAACGCAAGCTCGACACTGGCCACAAGCGCTGACGCGCTACCCAATTTAGGAAGTTTTGTGATGAGCGAAGCAATCAAACAACCTGTGAGCCCTGAAGGCATTATTCAGATGCAGGGCGTGAACAAATGGTACGGCCAGTTTCACGTACTCAAGGACATCAACCTCAACGTCAAGCAGGGCGAGCGTATCGTCCTGTGCGGCCCGTCGGGTTCCGGCAAGTCCACCACCATCCGCTGCCTCAACCGCCTGGAAGAACACCAGCAGGGGCGCATCGTGGTCGATGGCGTAGAGCTGACCAACGACCTCAAGCAGATCGAAGCGATCCGCCGTGAAGTCGGCATGGTGTTCCAGCACTTCAACCTGTTCCCGCATTTGACCATTTTGCAGAACTGCACACTGGCGCCAATGTGGGTACGCAAGATGCCCAAGCGCAAGGCCGAGGAAATCGCCATGCATTACCTGGAGCGCGTACGCATTCCGGAACAGGCGCATAAGTACCCGGGGCAACTGTCCGGCGGCCAGCAACAGCGTGTGGCGATCGCCCGCGCGCTGTGCATGAAGCCGAAAATCATGCTGTTCGACGAACCGACGTCGGCACTCGATCCGGAAATGGTGAAAGAGGTACTCGACACCATGATCGGCCTCGCCGAAGACGGCATGACCATGCTCTGCGTGACCCACGAAATGGGCTTTGCCCGTACCGTGGCCAACCGCGTGATCTTCATGGACAAGGGGGAGATCGTCGAACAGGCAGCACCGAACGACTTCTTCGATAACCCGCAGAATGATCGGACCAAGCTGTTCCTGAGTCAGATTCTGCATTGATGGCAGGCTGACTGATAAAACAAACCCGGCCTCGCGCCGGGTTTTTTATGTTTGCGGCTCACGGCACAGTGAGTGTTTCGTGCTCCTGGTGCTCAGTAAATTTGAACGCTCCCCTCAAATCCGCTCCTTCAGCCAGGATCTTCGCATCGGCGAGTAAATGCGGATAGCGATCCAGCAGGCGCATTAGCAGCATCAACGCCTTCGGCGGAAGAACTTCGCCGCGTTCGTAACGTGAGAATGCGTTGTGCCCGCCACCGGAAAGCAGTTGCACCGTCTCTTTTTGCGTAAGGTGCAATTTGCGACGGATACGCTTCATCTCGGCGCCGATCATTTGCCTGGCGGCGATGACCAGCGCATCACCTGCTTCCCCATAACGCTCCGCACTATCCGTATCGGGGTCCCACTCGACTTCACCGCACTTCTGGCACTCCCAGCCAGAAAGATTATCTACTCGGCGCTCCATGCCTTTGACACTCAGGGTCTCGCTGCGCCCCTCGAAATGTCTCATTCCCTCACGTGCACCACAGCTGAAACATTGCTGGGTATTCATGGGTTTTTCTCCTTGAAGGAGATTACCGGTGGGCCGCCGGCGGGGCGGTACGTCACCTTGATGTAAATCTCCAGATCTTGTGAGTTGATGTGATACACGTCCTGCCAGACTCGATGATCGTCATAAGTGGTCATCGACTTGTACAACATCCTGTTCTGTAACTCGAAAACGATATCTTGCATCTCTCTGAGGCTAAGGCCGAGATTCAGACCGGCCTTTGCCGCGGTTTTGGTGAAGGCTTTTCTTCCAAGCCGCCTGACTTCGGCCTTGATCACCGCCAAGTCGAAATGGGGTGTGTTCTTTTCCATAAGAATCCAAAACCCTGTCCCTGAAATTACCCTTAAAGGGTAATTTTGACTAATCGAAAATCCCGCTGCATGTCCTCTCTCTGACCCTAGGCGGTTGCCGTCCTACTCGAAGCTGACTAACATGTCAGAAAATTCATCCTATGATTGGATGAAAAGGCGAGCCTTATGTCTGACATTTCTCCATTAGTTAAACGATCCCTGGTCGACCAGGCGCTGGACCAGTTGCGTCTGCGCATCACCCAGGGTGCCTGGACGGTCGGCCAGCGCTTACCCACCGAACCCGAGCTGTCGGCAGAACTGGGCATCAGCCGCAACACCGTGCGTGAAGCCATGCGCGTGCTGGCGTTTTCCGGGTTGATAGAAATCCGCCAGGGCGACGGTAGTTATCTACGGGCGGTGGTTGATCCGCTGGACACCTTGAAGGCGTTGTCCAGTTGTTCGCGGGAACAGGCCCGCGAAACCCGGCACATCCTCGAAGTCGAGGCCATTGGGCTGGCGGCACTGCGCCGAACCGATGAAGACCTGGTGGCGTTGCGCGAAGCGCTGGGTGTCAGCGGCAGCCACTATCACGGCGACCTCGACACCTATATTGCCTGCGACCTGGTGTTTCATCGTCGCCTGGTGGATGCGGCGCACAACCCCACGCTCAGCGAGTTGTATCGCTATTTCTCCAGCGTCGTCGGCGCGCAGTTGCGCCACTGTCTGAACATCACGCCCCGACGCCAGGAAGTGTTCGACCTGCACATCGCACTGCTCGATGCCGTCGAACAACGCGACCCGGAACGCGCCAAAGCGCTGTCGAGGCAGTTGATCAATGAACCTTGAAACCGAGAACCGCATGTCCAGCGATCACAGCAACATCACGCAATCCAAGCGCACGGCGGAGCTCGAAGAGTTGCTGATCGATGCCGAGGCCGATGACGAGCAGGTCCAGCAAACGCATCCGGTCCTGCGTCGGCCCTGGCTGTTGCTGCTGGGGTTGATTCTGGTGGCGCTGAACCTGCGCCCCGCGTTGTCGAGCATGGCGCCGATGCTCAGTGACGTGTCGAAGTCACTCGGTCTTTCGGCCTCCCAGGCTGGTTTGCTGACTACGTTGCCGGTGCTTTGCCTCGGTCTGTTTGCGCCGTTGGCGCCGGTGCTGGCGCGTCGCTTCGGTGCCGAGCGGGTGGTGCTGGGCATTTTGCTGACCCTCGCTGGCGGCATCATCGTGCGCAGCTCTTTTGGCGAAATCGGTTTGTTTGCCGGCAGCGTGTTGGCCGGTGCCAGCATCGGTGTGATCGGCGTTTTGCTGCCGGGCATCGTCAAGCGTGATTTCCCGAGGCAGGCCGGCACCATGACCGGTGTCTACACCATGGCTCTGTGCCTGGGGGCGGCGATGGCAGCGGGGGCGACCGTGCCGTTGAGCGAGCATTTCGACCGCAGCTGGGCCATGGGCCTTGGTTTCTGGGTGATCCCGGCCCTGGTCGCGGCCCTTTTCTGGTTACCGCAAGTGGGGCAAAAGCACGGCGCACATCATGTCGCTTACCGCGTTCGCGGTTTGCTGCGCGACCCGCTGGCCTGGCAAGTGACCTTGTACATGGGCCTGCAATCGTCACTGGCTTACATCGTGTTCGGCTGGTTGCCATCGATCCTGATCGGTCGCGGGCTGACGCCGACCCAGGCAGGGCTGGTGTTGTCGGGTTCGGTGATCGTGCAACTGGTCAGTTCCCTCGCCGCGCCATGGCTGGCGACTCGCGGCAAGGATCAGCGCCTGGCCATCGTGATTGTGATGGCGCTGACCCTCGGCGGCCTGTTCGGTTGCCTGTACGCGCCGCTCGAAGGCTTGTGGGGCTGGGCGATTGTGCTGGGGCTGGGGCAGGGCGCCACGTTCAGCCTGGCGCTGACCCTGATCGTGCTGCGCTCGCGCGATGCCCATGTGGCGGCGAACCTGTCGAGCATGGCCCAGGGTTTCGGTTACACCTTGGCATCCATGGGCCCATTCGCAGTCGGCATCGTGCATGACTGGACCGGTGGCTGGACCGCCGTGGGCTGGATCTTTGGGGTGATCGGCCTCGGCGCCATCATTGCCGGCTTGGGCGCCGGGCGTTCACTGTATGTCCAGGTGCTCAGCGAAAAAGTCTGAATCAAAGGTAAACCATGTCCAGGGTAGCCGAACCGTCGAGCTGGACATCGGCGCTCAAGTCCAGCTGGGACGTGGGTGCGATGACGGTTTCGATGGTGACTCGGCTCGACAGGTGCTGGATGAAGATCGGACCGGCGTTGCTACCGGCAACGTCGGTAAATCCCAGGTAGCTTTTGGCGCCAATCGGAATCGGGCGGCTGCTGGATAAACTCCAGGCCAGGCCGCCCGTGGTGGAGTCGGTGCGGTAGACCTGCGACAGGTCATCCACCACCGTTTGGGCGGGATCGAAGTTCAGCGAATACAAGCCGATCTTGTTGCCGCTTTTGTCGCGATTCAGCCCGTAATAAATCTCGCTGTTGACGATGGCCGACCCGTCGCGGTTGTCGTGCATGACCAAGGCAAAACGCGAAGGGCCGTTGCATTGGATGTTGAGGTCCAGCACTTGATCAGGCAGTTGCGTGCGCTTGTCGACGCTCAGGTCCTGGCGGAAGATCTTTCCGTAATCCACCGTGCCATTGTTGGACAGGACCGGTGTACAGGCGACGGGCGTGATCGTGCCCTTCACCGTCAGGTCGACCGTCGAGGCGGCCAGCACATGGGGCGCGACGCAGACAAGGGCGACAGTCAAAGGTGCTGCAAAATAATCTTTCATCGATGGGCTCCTCATGCATCTGAGCTGCAGGAGCGAGCACGCCCCTGCAGTTTTTCAGGGGCTTACAGGTATTTCATTTCGAATGTCGCGGAACCGTCCATGACCACTTCTAGGGCATATGGTGCGACGTTGACCAGAACGGCGGTCGACAATGCCATGAAGTACTTTTTCATTTTTCATTCCTTTTTGCGGGTTTATTCCTGGCTGATCCAGCGCGCTTGATTGCGCCCCGGATTCAACCTGGTGGGTCAGGTGTTACAGGTAAATGATCTCGATCGTTCCTGCGCCATCGAGGTCGATGGCGTTGCTCAAGTCCAGGCTGTTGAGCGGCGCGATGACCGCATCGACGGTGATGCTGGCGTTGAAGGTCTGAATCATGGTCGGGCCCGCGCTGCTGCCAGCGCTGTCGGTGAAACTCAGGTAACGGGTCTTGGCGATGGCGATCGGGTTGGCGCTGGCGCTGCTCCAGCCTGTGTTGCCACCGGCTGAGTCGGTTCGATAAAGGCGGGCAAAACTGTCGGCATGGGCGCTTGCCGGGTCGATATTCAGCGCGAAAAAGCCGATTTTGTTGTTGCGGGCATCGGTGCCGAGGCCGTAATGGAAGTCGCTGTCGACTGTCGCCGAGCCCGCACGATTGTCGTGCATGATCAACGCGAAAGCCGTCGGCCCATCGCAGCCGACCCGCAAGTTCAGCGAGCGCGCGGGCAGGCGGGTGCTCTTGTCGGCGTTGAGGTCGTTGATCGTCAGGCTGCCGAAATCCACCACACCGCCGTTGGACAGCGCCGCTTCGCAGGCCGCCGGAGCGAAGCGTGCACGCAACGTCGCCTCGCGACTGCGATCGGCCGACACGGCGTCGAACACCCCGGCCACCTCCCAGGTCACCGCGTCGCGCACTTGCATTCCTTGTTCCTGAACCCATGCCGTCCATTCAAGCTGGGCCGAAAAAGTGCGGCCCTGTATCGGCACTCCGCCTTGCACCGGAACCACGCCATGTTCCGGTCGCCAGGCCAGTTGCGCTGCGGTTTGTGCGGGTGCCTGACCAGCAGCGGCGATCAGCCCCAGCTCTACCGACTGACCATCGAGCACCGCGTCGCGGATGTGCAACTGATAAGTGCCACGTTCGGCAAAGTGGAAGCGGTTGGACGTTGCTGCCATGGCCCGATAGAACAGGCTCATGTCGGTGGGTTTCGAGCAGGTCAGGGTGAGGCTCGACCGCCGCTCGCCGAGGTTGCGCTCCGATACCGAATCGGCGCGGATCGCACGGTTCATCAAGCCGTAATCGACGACCGGCTGGCTCAGGTTGAACTGACAGTCCTCAACCGATCCCCAGGCAAAAGGTGAGAGCGTCAACGCAACGACGGGGGCCAGCAACAGGCGGGTCAGATTCATCAAGTCATCCTCATGGGGCTCTGCACTTGGCGGCAGTGGTTTCGTAGTAGGCGTCGGTATCAGCGTCTGCCGGCAGTTCGAAATGCAGTGCGCAACGCTCAAGCCCGGGTGCCTTGATGAACAGCGCCTGGCTGTCCAGTACGTTGGGCAGGAACACCAGTCCGCCCTCCTGAACCAGGGTGACAAACTCGCCATCCTCGGTATTCACCGCAGCGCCGCGGGGCAGGGGTGCACCGTTGGCGGTGGTGACTTTTAGCAGTGCGCGGCGGGTCAGGCTGACGCCGAATTCGACCTTGTCGACCGCCCCGCGCCCGGCGGAAATCACCGCCAGGCCGTTGCTGATGTCGGCGTTGCGCGGCAGGGTTTTGGTGTCGACTTCCACCGGACTTTTGCCATAGGCCGTGAGCTGTGGAATCACTGCTTGACCTTGCCAATCGGTCCACACCGGACCGCTCGGCGTCGACACCTTGATGGCACCCATCTCACCCACAGACAGCAAACCGAAGGTGTCGCTGATCGGGTAAGGCGAGAGCGTCAAACCTCGGTCGTGCAGCACCGCACCGCCTCGGGCGCTGGCCTGGTAACTGGAGCGCGCGGCGTCGGCGCGGGTGTAGTTGAGATCCAGCTGGGTGTAGCGCGGCAGCAGGGAAACGCCGGCGGAAGACTGCACCTCTTTATTGCGGGAGTCGTGTTCAGCGCCGACGCGGTACGCCAGTTGGTCGTTGAGCTGTTCACTCAAGCCCACGCCGCAGCGGTACTCGCCACCGGAACTGCGTACCCAGGTGCGCGCACGACGGTTTTCACCCAGGGGAATGCTCAGATTCAGGTAGACGCTATCGTCGGTGCGATTGGCCCCACTGAGTTGCCATTCCGCCGTTGCCGATAGCGACACCCCTTTGATGTTGGTGCCCCAGGACGCCAGGGCGCGGCTGCTGCTCTGACCATCGAACGAGCTTGACTGACTGAAGCCACCGCTGAAGGCGCCGAACCACGGATGGGACCATGACAGGGCCGCGCTTTGCTGGTCGCGGTAGCGGGATTTCTGGTCGTCATTAGTGTTGTCAAATACCGCGTCTTCCAGTTCCCGATAACCCAGGGTTCGGTAGGAACTTGCGGCATTCAGTGCCCAGCGCTCGCTGAAACGGTGCGACAGGCTCAGGTCGGCCTGAAGCCCCTGGCCGCCTTGGCGGCCGCTGGCATCCGCGCCGGTCAGTGTCGCCTGGAGCTGGGTATCCGGCGAAGGCAACAGGCCGACGCTGGTCCCGGCCGCGCGATAGTCGGCGGCGCCGGTCAGCCCGCCGCTGATCAATATTTGCGGGTTCAATACGCCGCTCCATCCGCCACTGACGACCCAGGGTTCGTCACCCTGCTCATCGCCACTCCTGCGCACGGTACCCGCCGCAAGGGAGAAGCCTGGCGCTGGCAAGCCGATACCGAGCATCGCCGCCGGTATCGTGAAACTGCGCTGGCTGCCGTCCTCCTCCTTGACTGTGACTTCGACGTCGGAGCGGCTATTGAGCCGGCGCACGTTGTTCAGGGCAAAGGGGCCTGCGGGCACCACGGTGGAATAGATCAGCGAACCGTTCTGCCGCACTTCGACCTGTGCCTGACTGTTGGCGATGCCTTCGATGACCGCGCTTTGCCCTTCGGCTTGCAGCGCCTGTTCGTTGAGAACCTGTACGCCGGTGATCTGCGCACCGGCCAACACCGGGTTGTAAAGGTTGATCTGGCCGGCCTGCAACACGGCTTCGTGACTGGCGAAGGTGCGCTGGGCGTAAGCGGCGATATGCGTTGTGCGCGACACGTCATCCTGCCAGGTCTGCACCTGACGACTGCGCACGATCCAGTCGCCGGCATTGAAACCCAGCTCGGTGTTGGCCGAGGCATAGCGGCTCGTACCCTTGCCAAAACGGCTGTGCTGTCCGGTAATGTCGTAGTTGAGCAGCGCAGCGACGCCGCCGGTTTGATAGCCGCTGACATCGCGTTCGGCAGGTCGAATAGCATGGGTCGGCACAACCAGCGTCAGGGCCAGGTTGGCCGGATCCTGTTCGATGGCGGTTTGCGGCGCGAGGGCGAGAAAGTCGTAGCAACGGCCATCGTCGTCGAGGATCTGCTCGGGCACGTTCAGGTTGGCCTTGTCGAGCAGCGTGCGGTCAAAGCACAGTACACCGGCGCGATCGAAGGCGACGTCGACGCGACCCTGTCGTTGGCCGTTGACGCTGAGCGTCACCGAATGCCGGCCCGTGGCGAAGCGTGGCGCTTCCATCAGCAAGGTTGCCAGTGCCGGATCGATACCGCGCTGTCGCAGCGTGTTGCTATCGAAGGACGCCAGTAGTAATTCGCTACCGCGAGCGTCGAGCACCATCAGCGTGTTGATCAGCAATAAGGCCAATGTTGTCCGTCGACGCAGCCGGCGTGAGTGGACGCGGGTCCGAATCACAGGCACGGCTTCGCCATCACGGTAAAAAGTTACTGTGTTCATGGGGTTCACTTGGTTTATGCGGGCGTGCTGAACTGATCGTTGAAATTCAGTCACGCCTTGGGTAACAGCTCGCTGGCCGTTACCCGAAAACTTCGGCGCGGGTTATTCCATCGTCGCGCAGTCGTAGCGGTTTAGGACTCGAACGGTGCTTCGAAATGCGGCACCGCGAAGCCGTAGACCGTCGCCGGTTGTATCCGTACGCGGGTGGCGGCAGCGCCTTTGGCGGGCACGCTCAAGGTTTCCCCCGGCAGCACGTAGGTGCGCGGCAACAACGCCGAACCATTACCGGGCAGCAGCGTCAGTTCCTGGGCCAAACGCACGACATAGGGTGATGGATTGTGCACGCTGACCTGATCGTTTTGCAGGCGCCAGGTCAGCCCCGTCCACGGTGTGCGATTGGGCGCCAGGCCCTTGGGGTGCAGGATCACCGGCAAGTTTTGCCGCACCGTCACGCCGACCCGTGCACGCCCGGCTTCGGCCGGTTTACGGTCTTGAGGCATGCCCTCGAAAATGACCCGCTTCAGGCGCTGGGTGGTCAGGGGCGTGGAGGTCTGCAGGATGAACCGCACCAATTGACTCTTGCCCGCCTCGACCCGGGCCAGCGGCGGCGTGACGAACAACAGCGGTTCCTTGTCCTCGGGAATGTCTTCGAGGGTGACATGCAGCAACGACAGGTTTGCGTCAGTGTTGGTGACCGACACCGAGGTTTCGCCATCGGCTTCATTGACGATCACCACAGAGGTGTCGGGGACCATGCCATCGGCCACGACGTAGCCAGCGAACAGATAGGCCAGCGTGCCCAGACAGAAACGTCTGCATCGCGCGCCGTTGAAAAGAGTCATGGTGGATGCCTGTGTAAAAAAAGGAAAAGTCAGCATGGCTAGAGTTAGTTCTGGTCAACGCAGTCCTGGTGAACGGGCAGGAGGTCGGGTGGACGACCTGCCGCGCTTCGACTTCTCGGTGGTTTACAGGTAAACCACCGACAGGGTTACCGAGCCATCGATGGCCACTTCGTTGGTCAGGTTGAGCTGGTTGGCAGGGGCAATGCGTGGTTCGATCTGGATATCGGAAACCAGTGTCTGGAACGGTTTTGGTATTACGCTGCTGACGTCGGCGACGGTGAGAATGTTGGTTCGCATCAGTTCGCGGGTTTGGTTCCAGGTCGAACCGCGGTCCTCGGAACCAATCGTGCTGACTGTCACGCCATCGGCCAGCGGTCTCCAAATTTCCAGGTTCATCGCTCCCAGTTTTTGATTAGTGTTGATCAGCCCGAGGCCGAAATCGTAGGGGTCATTATTGAAATCCGAACCTTCACGGTTATCCTTGGCCTCAAGGCCGGCAAGAGTCGGTCCGTCGCACGTGAGCGTCAGTTGCACGTATTGCTTGGGCAGCCATGTCGCTTTGTCAGGGTTCAAACTCTTGGCCGAAATCTTGCCGTAGTCCACCAGCCCGCCTTTGGACAGGGTTGGTTCGCAGGCGCTCGGAGTGATCGTCCCACTGACGCTCAGGTCGACGCTGGAGGCAGCAAAAGCGCAGGCACTGCCGGCCAGCAACATGGCGCCGAAGAGGGTGTTGAGAGTCTTGTTCATGGTGAAGCTCCTGATGTGGAATAAACAGCGGCGCGATGATCAATAAGTGATCTGCAGTGTGGCGTGCCCGTCGATCGGCACCTCATCAAGCAGAGTCAGGCCACTGGCTGGCGCAATGAGGGTGACGGCGCGCAAGCGAGCACTCAGGTGCTGCAACGCGATGGGCGTACGCAGATCGTCAGGGCTGGCAAACGCCGTCAACCCGGCGTGCCCCAGATACGTCGAAAGTCCCCAGTTACTGCCGTTGTCGCGGGACATGATGGTCAACACCGTATTGCCGTCAGCTTGCGGTTCGAAGATTCCGAATCCCACGCTACCCAGCTTCTGGTCGTCGTTGACCGTACCCAGGCCGTGATAGGCCTGGTTGACGGCCGACGTTCCGGCGCGATTGTCGATGGTGGTCAGGGTGAAAAAGGTCGGGCCTTCACAATCGATCTGCAACTGCAGTTCGCTGGCGGGCAACCGGGTAGGCAAGTCCTGATCGAGATTTTTCGACGTCAGTTTGCCGTGATCGACGATGCCGCCGTTCGACAGTGAGGGTGTACAGGAACTCGGTGTAATGATTCCGCTGACACTCAGATCGGCGTTGCCCGCCGCCAGCGCAGAGTGCGCGCAGGTCAGCCACGTTATGCTCATCAAAGCGAGGGCGCATCGTTGCGTGAGGGGTCGTCCTTGGTTCATGTATTCGCTTTTCCTTGAACGAAGATGATTGGAAGTTGCCGTGTACGGACAGGCGCAATCTAACGGTCGAGGTAATCAGGTGGAATGCAACTAATACGAAAACGTGCCATTGACTGTAAGAAAGTGCGAGGTGTACTACAGGTTGTATTGAGTGAGGGTGTTGTCTGTAGGCTGTCTATGTGGTCTATCGGATATATGAACTGTAGGGCGATTCTTATTGTTCTATCGGATAAAGGACAGTCCCCCGCAGACATTGGCTGACATTTTTTGGCGTGCGAGATTGGTCGTTGTGATGGTGCAAGGACGGCGCTATTTTTTTGCGCACTCCAGTCACTCAACAGGATTAATCCGACAATGCAGGTAATCATTGCTGATGACCATCCGGTGGTTCGTATTGGAATGCGGATGCTCATTGACCTGAGCGGCACTTGCGTCATTGTGGGCGAGGCTGAGGGGCCTGACAGCCTGCTGAGCCTGCTTTCAACATCGCCTTGCGATTTGCTGATCACTGACTTCAGCATGCCCGGCAACGTGCAGGCCGATGGCTTGAAAATGCTCGGAATGGTGCGGCGTCACTATCCGCAAACCTCGATCATTCTGGTCACGATGCTCGCCAACGTCATGACGCTCAGAGCGGCGATTGCCCAAGGTGTAATGGGGGTCATTGCCAAGGATGCCTCGGCCAGGGAGCTGCCGATGGCCGTCAAGGCGGTGGGCGAAGGGCGGCGATTTCTCAGCGACTCCTTGCGCGCCGCACTGGCTTCGGCAGAAACCGAGGCGCAATCGGGATCTCCATCGTTGTCGGCCAAGGAACATGAAGTGGTGAGAATGCTCGCCAGCGGCATGACCGTGAGTGAAATTGCCGAGCAATTCAACCGCAGCGTGTCCACGATCAGCAAACAGAAAATCATGGCCATGCGACGACTGGGCATTTCTACCGATGTGGATCTGTTCGCCTATGCCCGTGAGAGCGGAATGGTGCATCAGGATTGATAAATTCGTGTGGGTCAGCACCCTCAAGGAAAATTCGTATTAGTTGTATTTTTTGACGCTTATTGCGGGCTTATATTGCAGTCGCCAAGCAAGGTATTTGCTGATTTCGATAAGTTGAAGTCCGCCTCTGCAAAATAAATAAAGTGTCTGAAGGAACATAAGGGAATGAAAAAGCGTTTAAGTTATATCGCTGCCACTCTGCTGGTTGCTGGCACGACCAGCGTCAATGCTGCATCGAGCGTCGATTTGAATGTTACGGGGACAATCACGCCAGCGGCGTGTATGCCGCAGTTGTCCAATGGTGGAATGGTCGATCACGGAAAGATCTCATTCAAAGATCTGAAAAATGGCGTAAATACGTTACCGCAAGTTGCTCTACAAATGAGCGTCAGTTGTGATGCCGCTACATTGTTTGCAGTTAAAAGTACCGATAACAGGAAGGGGACTGCCTCTAACAATGGCCTGTCTTCCTTTGGGTTGGGTGTGGGCGAAGGTGACCACAAGGTTGGGTTTTATAACTTGACCATGGAGAACGTGCTGGGGGACGGCGCGGTACTTCCGGTGGTGGAGTCAGTCAATGGCAATACATGGTTCTATTCGAGCACTGGCCAAATCTGGCAACCTGAGTGGATGAGGTCCGTGAGCGGCCCGGGTAACCCGGATTACACGCCCGTCGCCATCCAGACACTGGCGGCCGATCTGATTGTGGCGACGAGTATCAACAAACCAGGAACGCTCTCAGCCGAGATGCCCATAGATGGCAGCGCTACCCTGGATATCGTTTACCTTTAAGTTGCGAAGCGTCATTCAGTGGGTCGCAGGGCAGCAGCAGTGCCCGCATTTTTTTGGTGAATAGCCATGGTTATTCACGCACTCGCGGCATATCGTGCTGACCTACTGATGATATTTGCGGAGCCGGTCCATGAGTGATGCCCACAACGCCTTGATCACCTGCTTCTACCAGGCTTTCCAGCGACTGGATGCCGAAGCGATGAGCGCCTGCTATACCGATGACGTGGTGTTCAGTGATCCTGCGTTTGGTGAACTGCGCGGGCGCGATGCCGGCGACATGTGGCGCATGCTCACCACCCGCGCCAAGGACTTTTCCCTGAACTTCGATAACGTGCACAGTGACGAGCGCACAGGCGGCGCGCATTGGGTGGCGACGTATCTGTTCAGCCAGACCGGCAATGTGGTGGTCAACGATATTCAGGCGCGGTTCGTGTTTCGCGACGGCAAGATCTGCGAACATCATGACCGCTTCGATATGTGGGCCTGGTCGCGTCAGGCGCTCGGGGTCAAGGGCCTACTGCTGGGCTGGACACCGCTGGTGCGCAACGCCGTCCGCACTCAAGCCCTCAAGGGGCTGAAGGCATTCCAGGCCAGTCGCTGATAAGATTGCGGCTTGTTTCCACTCAAGTCCCGATCGTTACGTGAACAGCCCGAGCGAAGCTCCCATCACTAAACCCTGGTTCGTGTACCTGGTGCGTGCGGCCAACGGTTCGCTTTACTGCGGCATCAGCGACGACCCGGTGCGACGATTCGCCAAGCATCAAAGCGGCAAGGGCGCGCGCTTTTTCCTCTCGAGCCCGGCCATGGCGCTGGTCTACACCGAAGTCTGCCGCGACAAAAGCGAAGCGCTGCGCCAGGAACGACTGATCAAAAAGTTGCGCAAGAGCGCCAAGGAATGCCTGGTGGCGTCTTATCAATCTGACTGATCGGTTCCCATCAGGCAGATCTGTAGGCTGCTAAACGATTGCGCGCTAAGCTGCGGGCTCCTGATCTTTGCGGCGGAGCCGAGCATGTCCGAGTTGATTCTGCATCATTACCCGACGTCACCCTTTGCGGAGAAGGCGCGCTTGCTGCTGGGTTTCAAAGGGCTGTCATGGCGTTCGGTGAAAATCTCGCCGGTGATGCCAAAACCCGATCTCACGGCCCTGACCGGCGGTTACCGCAAGACGCCGGTGTTGCAGGTCGGCGCGGATATTTATTGCGACACGGCGCTGATCGCCCGCCGACTCGAACAGGAAAAAGCCTTGCCGGCGTTCTTCCCCGAAGGCCAGGAAATGATCACGGCCAGCTTTGCGACCTGGGCCGATTCGGTGGTGTTCCAGCATGCGGTCAGCCTGGTGTTCCAACCGGAATCGGTCGCCGTGCGCTTCGGCAATTTACCGCCGGAAGCGATCAAGGCGTTTCTCGCCGACCGTGCCGGATTGTTCAGCGGTGGTAGTGCGACAAAACTGTCCATCGAGCAGGCCAAACATCAGTGGCCTACTCTCATGTCGCGCCTGGAGTTGCAACTGCAGCGCGAGCAGGGCGACTTCCTGTTTGGCGAGCCATCGATTGCCGACTTCGCGCTGGCGCACTCGCTGTGGTTTCTCAAGGCGACGCCGGTGACTGCGCCATTGGTCGATGCGTATCCGGCGGTCAGCGCCTGGCATGCCCGGGTGCTGGGCTTCGGTCATGGTGCATCCAGCGAAATGTCCTCCGAAGAGGCGCTGGAGGTGGCTCGTTCGTCGACACCAGCGGCGTTACCGAATGAGGATTTCGTCGATCCAAACGGGTTCACGGCGGGCCAGCAAGTGTTGGTCGCAGCCACCGACTATGGCGTTGATCCGGTGACGGGCGAGTTGTTGTTTGCCGGGCGCGAGGAATTGATTGTGCGTCGCGAAGACGAACGTGGCGGTGTGGTGCATGTGCACTTTCCGCGCTTTGGCTTTCGTATCGAAGCGATCTGACTCGCTCTAGTAACGCTGTTCACTTAAGGACAAACACTGTACCTGTGGCTAAGGAGCTTGTCGGATCGCCGCACCGTCCCGCTGGGGCGCGAAGCGGCCCCCGGAAAAGGGACTGCTACACAGTCCAGCGGGAGCAAGCTCCCTCGCCACAGCATTGCGTGTATCTGAAGGATTACTTCAAAGCAGCCAGAATCGCATCCGGGTCATACCCACGAATCAGCGTCCCGTTCACATCGATTATCGGAATCCCGCCACCGCCCAGCGCCTCGTAGTCCTTGCGCGCGAGGGCATCTTTTTCGATATCGAATTCCTTGTACGCAATGCCTTTCTGGTCGAGAAAGCGTCGGGTCAGTTTGCAGTAGCCACACCACTCGGTGGCGTACAGCACGACCTTGGCCCTGGCTTGAGTCTGCTCGGACACCACTTGCGACGGGTTGAGCACCCGCTCGATCTTGCCCCAGTTCTGATAGACCACCACGACCAGCAGAACCAGCATGACCTTTTTCAGGACATTGCCGAGCATCAGTTGCGTCGCTTGAGCTGATCAGTCAGTGAGGTCGGCAGGCCTTTGATGATCAGCGTGCCGGCTTCTTCGTCGTACTCGATCTTCGAGCCCAGCAGGTGCGCCTCGAAACTGATCGACAGGCCCTCGGCGCGGCCGGTGAAGCGCCGGAACTGGTTGAGGGT
This sequence comes from Pseudomonas sp. Sample_16, assembly GCF_004307665.1. Lineage (NCBI taxonomy): Bacteria > Pseudomonadati > Pseudomonadota > Gammaproteobacteria > Pseudomonadales > Pseudomonadaceae > Pseudomonas > Pseudomonas sp. Sample_16. Next base: position 22,869 of record NZ_RCOB01000001.1, on the reverse strand, counting down.
GCGCTTATCTGCCGGAATCTCCGGCGACAGACCGTAGTCCTTGTTGCGAATGTGATCGTAGAAGGCTTTTGGACGATCTTCGTCGATCAATTCCGACAGCTCTTCCAGGCCCATCGGTTCGCCGAGTTTGGCCTGGCTGCTGGCGTAGTCGACCAGGGTCTTGGTCTTCTCGCGAGCGTCGTCTTCCGGCAAGTCTTCGCTTTCGACGAAGTCGCTGAACGCCTTGAGCAAGGTGCGGGTTTCACCCGGCCCGTCGACGCCTTCCTGACACCCGATGAAGTCGCGGAAGTATTCCGAGACTTTCTTGCCGTTCTTGCCTTTGATGAACGAAATGTACTGCTTGGATTGTTTGTTGTTCTGCCACTCGGACACGTTGATCCGCGCCGCCAGATGCAGCTGGCCAAGGTCCAGGTGACGGGACGGCGTGACGTCCAGTTGCTCGGTCACGGCAACGCCTTCGCTGTGGTGCAGCAGGGCGATGGCCAGATAGTCGGTCATGCCTTGTTGGTAATGCGCGAACAACACGTGGCCACCGACCGAGAGGTTGGATTCTTCCATCAGTTTTTGCAGGTGTTCCACCGCTACGCGACTGAAGGCTGTGAAGTCCTGGGCGCCGTCGAGGTATTCCTTCAACCAGCCGCTGAACGGGAAGGCGCCGGACTCCGGATGAAACAATCCCCAGGCCTTGCCTTGCTTGGCGTTGTAGCTTTCGTTGAGGTCGGCAAGCATGTTCTCGATGGCGGCGGACTCGGCCAGTTCAGAGTCGCGAGCGTGAAGAACTGCAGGCGTGCCGTCGGGTTTTTTGTCGATCAGGTGGACGATGCAATGACGGATCGGCATGGGCTTCTCGGCTGATTGAAGAGAGGAGGCCAGGCTCCCCCGAAAAAGCGCCCAGTGTACCGCAACCATTGGTTTTGGCGCGGTTCGAAGGCCAATTCCCAGGCGACCGGCGGCGCTTGGGCGATTTTTTCCCGGTTTAGAGCAATAAAGCTGACCAAATGGGTAGCTAGAGGCGGATATTTCCCCGTCTCTGTGCTAGTTTTGCCCGGTCTTGCGCGAAGTCACTGCGTTAAGCCTGCAGTCAGCTTTTGTCAGGTCGAACCAAACCCTGATTTCGGCATCTATAACCCCGATCCCGAGGTTATTTCGCCGAGGGTGCCAGATCCAGAAGATCGGGCTCGATGGCTGACATTGCACTCTGCAATCCATATGAATTTGATAGGGAAGGAACACTACATGGCTCTTACTAAAGACCAACTGATCGCCGACATCGCTGAAGCTATCGACGCGCCAAAAACCACCGCGCGTAACGCTCTGGACCAACTGGGCCAAATCGTTGCCGATCAGCTGGAAAACGGCGGCGAAATCACTCTGCCAGGTATCGGCAAGCTGAAAGTGACTGAGCGTCCTGCCCGTACCGGCCGCAACCCTTCGACTGGCGCTGCCATCGAAATCGCTGCCAAGAAAGTGATCAAGCTGGTTGTGGCCAAAGGCCTGACCGACGCTGTCAACAAGTAAGACTTGTTAAAAAAAACCGTGCGCCGGAGCAATCCGGGCACGGTTTTTTTGTGGGCTCAGATCGGCGCATGCCTTTTTCGCAGGAGCCAGGCTTGCCGGCGAAGGCGCTCTTGAAAACGCCTTCGCCAGCAAGCCTGGCTCCTACAAGTGCATAGGCGGTCTGCCAATATCATTTACTCTGCAGAGACTTTGCTCCAGCGCGCCTGCCGCCAGGCTTGTTGTTGCGCTTTGGTCTGAAAGGTCCAGGCGACGAAGCGGCTTTGTTTCTGACCCTGGGACATTTCCACCACCTGGCTTTCCAGTGCACCGGCCTTTTTCAGCGCGGTCTGGATAGCCGGCAGGTTCGAGGCTTTCGACACCAGGGTGCTGAACCACAACACCTGTTGGCTGACCTGTGCACTCTCGGCGATCAGTTGCGTGACGAATCGCACCTCACCCCCCTCGCACCACAACTCCGCCGCCTGACCGCCGAAATTCAGCACCGGTAGTTTGCGTTTTGGATCGGCCTTGCCCAGCGCTCGCCACTTGCGCGTGCTGCCGCGGGTGGCTTCCTCCAGCGAAGCATGAAACGGCGGGTTACACAGGGTCAGGTCAAAGCGCTCGGTACTTTCCAGCAAGCCCAAAAGAATCTGCTTGCGATTGGTTTGCTGACGAATCTGGATGGCTTTGTTCAAGCCGTTGGATTGAACGATCGCCTTGGCCGCAGCGATGGCCGTGGCATCGATTTCCGAGCCGAGAAACTGCCAGCGGTAGTCACTGTGACCGATCAGCGGGTACACGCAGTTTGCGCCCATACCGACGTCCAGCACTTTCACCGCGGCGCCGCGGGGAATCACGCCGTCATTGCCGTTGGCCAGCAGATCGGCCAGAAAGTGCACGTAGTCCGCGCGGCCGGGAACCGGTGGGCACAGGTAATCGGCCGGAATGTCCCAGTGGGCGATGCCGTAGAACGACTTCAGCAGCGCGCGGTTGAACACCCGCACCGCGTCCGGGCTGGCGAAGTCGATGCTTTCCTTGCCGTACGGGTTGATGATCACGAACTTCGCCAGTTCCGGCGTGCTTTTGATCAACGCCGCAAAGTCGTAGCGACCCTGATGGCGATTGCGCGGATGCAGGCTGGCCTTTTCGCGCGGCTCCACGACTTTGGCCGGGGTTGCGGACTCAGGCTTTCTACGCGCAGGTTTCGGTGTACGGGGGGCGGTCATGGCGGTGGTCGATTCGGGTATGGCTGAAAGTGGCGGGCATTGTCCCACAGACAATGCCAACACGGGGACCTGCAGGCGCATGGCTTGCTCGCGATGGCGACTGCGGATACCTCCAGTAGGAGCAAGGCTTGCCCGCGATGGCGTCTGTGGAATCGCCATCGCGGGCAAGCCTTGCTCCTACAGGGGGGACGAAGAACGGTAGGCATGAAAAGGGAGGCCACCTGGGCCTCCCTTGTTCATTGCGAGTCGCCGTTACAGGCTGGCAATCCGCGCATGCTGCTCGGCCAGCTTGCCCAGAGCCTGTTCGGCTTCGGCCAGTTTGGCGCGTTCCTTCTCGATGACTTCGGCTGGCGCCTTGTCAACGAAACCGGCGTTGGACAGCTTGCCGCCAACCCGTTGCACTTCGCCTTGCAGACGCTGGATTTCCTTGTCCAGACGCGCCAGCTCGGCACCTTTGTCGATCAGGCCGGCCATAGGCACCAGCACTTCCATCTCGCCAACCAGTGCGGTGGCGGACAGCGGTGCTTCTTCGCCCGCAGCCAGCACGGTGATCGATTCCAGGCGCGCCAGCTTCTTCAGTAGCGCTTCGTTTTCGGTCAGGCGACGCTGATCTTCGGCACTGACGTTTTTCAGGAAAAGCGGCAACGGTTTACCCGGGCCGATGTTCATCTCGCCACGGATGTTGCGCGTGCCCAGCATCAGGCCTTTGAGCCACTCGATGTCGTCTTCGGCCGCCGGATCGATGCGCTCTTCGTTGGCCACTGGCCAAGGTTGCAGCATGATCGTCTTGCCCTGAATGCCGGCCAGCGGCGCGATGCGTTGCCAGATTTCCTCGGTGATGAACGGCATGAACGGGTGCGCCAGACGCAGGGCCACTTCCAGTACGCGAACCAGTGTGCGACGGGTGCCGCGCTGGCGCTCGACCGGAGCGTTTTCGTCCCACAGCACAGGCTTGGACAGTTCCAGATACCAGTCGCAGTACTGGTTCCAGATGAACTCGTACAGCGCTTGCGCGGCGAGGTCGAAACGGAACTGATCCAGTTGACGGGTCACTTCGGCTTCGGTGCGCTGCAGTTGCGAAATGATCCAGCGATCCGCCAGCGACAGCTCGTAGGCTTCGCCGTTCTGGCCGCAGTCTTCGCCCTTGTCCAGCACGTAACGCGCGGCGTTCCAGATCTTGTTGCAGAAGTTGCGATAGCCTTCGACGCGGCCCATGTCGAACTTGATATCGCGACCGGTGGACGCCAGCGAGCAGAAGGTGAAGCGCAGGGCGTCGGTGCCGTAGCTGGCGATGCCGTCGGCGAACTCGTCGCGGGTCTGCTTCTCGATCTTCTTCGCCAGTTTCGGCTGCATCATGCCGGAGGTGCGTTTCTGCACCAGCTCTTCCAGTTCGATGCCGTCGATGATGTCCAGCGGGTCCAGGACGTTGCCCTTGGACTTGGACATCTTCTGGCCCTGGCCATCACGCACCAGGCCATGAACGTACACAGTCTTGAACGGAACCTGCGGCGTGCCGTCCTCGTTCTTGATCAGGTGCATGGTCAGCATGATCATCCGGGCAACCCAGAAGAAAATGATGTCGAAACCGGTGACCAGCACATCGGTGGAGTGGAATTTCTTCAGGAACTCGGTCTTTTCCGGCCAGCCCAGCGTCGAGAAGGTCCACAGGCCCGAACTGAACCAGGTGTCGAGAACGTCGTTGTCCTGTTGCAGCGCCACGTCCGGGCCGAGGTTGTGCTTGGCACGCACTTCGGCTTCGTCGCGACCGACGTAGACCTTGCCCGACTCGTCGTACCAGGCCGGGATCCGGTGACCCCACCACAGCTGACGGCTGATGCACCAATCCTGGATGTCGCGCATCCACGAGAAGTACATGTTTTCGTATTGCTTGGGTACGAACTGGATGCGGCCGTCTTCAACGGCGGCAATCGCCGGTTCTGCCAAAGGCTTGGTGGACACGTACCACTGGTCGGTCAGCCACGGTTCGATGATGGTGCCGGAGCGGTCGCCTTTCGGCACCTTCAAACCGTGATCGTCGACGCTGACCAGCAGGCCGGCAGCTTCGAACGCAGCGACGATCTGCTTGCGCGCTTCGAAGCGGTCCAGGCCGGCATATTCGGCCGGAATCTTGCCGTCGATGCTTTCGTTGAGCGTGCCATCGAGGTTGAACACCTGGCAGGCCGGCAGGACCGCGGCGTTCTTGTCGAAGATGTTCAGCAGCGGCAGGTTGTGGCGCTTGCCGACTTCGTAGTCGTTGAAATCGTGGGCTGGGGTGATTTTCACGCAGCCGGTGCCGAATTCCGGGTCGCAGTAATCGTCGGCGATGATCGGGATGCGGCGGCCAACCAGTGGCAGCTCAACAAATTTGCCGATCAGGGCTTTGTAGCGTTCATCGTTCGGGTTCACCGCGACGGCGGCGTCGCCGAGCATGGTTTCCGGGCGCGTGGTCGCGACGATCAGGAAGTCGTTGCCTTCAGCGGTCTTGGCGCCGTCGGCCAGCGGGTACTTCAGGTTCCACAGGAAACCTTTCTCGTCGTGGTTTTCCACTTCGAGGTCGGAAATCGCCGTGTGCAGCTTGGTGTCCCAGTTGACCAGGCGTTTGCCGCGGTAGATCAGGCCGTCTTCGTGCAGGCGGACAAACGCTTCCTTCACGGCTTCCGAGAGGCCGTCGTCCATGGTGAAGCGCTCACGGCTCCAGTCCACGGACGAGCCGAGGCGACGGATCTGACGGCTGATGTTGCCGCCCGACTGGTCCTTCCACTCCCAGACTTTCTCGAGGAATTTCTCGCGGCCCAGATCGTGACGATTCTGGCCCTGGGCTTCCAGTTGACGCTCCACCAGCATCTGCGTCGCGATACCGGCGTGGTCGGTGCCTGGCTGCCACAGGGTGTTACGCCCCTGCATGCGGCGGAAACGGATGAGGGCGTCCATGATCGCGTTGTTGAAGCCATGCCCCATGTGCAGGCTGCCGGTGACGTTCGGCGGCGGGATCATGATGGTGTAGGACTCGCCCGCGCCTTGCGGGGCGAAGTAATTCTCTGACTCCCAGGTGTTGTACCAGGAAGTTTCAATGGCGTGCGGCTGGTAGGTCTTATCCATGCGCGGCGGGACCCTATTGGCATTTATTCAGGAAAAGCCGGGAAGTATAGCGGGGATAAGCTGATGCGCGTAGAGCGAGGTGACAATGGGCGGGGGAAAAACTGTGGTTTTCACGCAAGTGTATTGTCAGTAAAGACGCCCTCGCGAGAAAGCCTCGCTCCTACAGGGTTATAGGTCGTGCCGTTATTCCATGATCGACACTGACCTTGTAGGAGCGAGGCTTGCCCGCGAAAGCAATCCGTCAGGCGACCCGATTCAAATCGTTATGCCGTGTTTCCTTCAGGCACAGTACGGCGATCAAGCTCAGCACCGCTGCGCCGGACACATAACCGCCGACATAGCTCAAGCCACCCATAGCTACCAGTTTTTGCGCAAAGAACGGCGCCGCCGAGGCACCGACAATACCGCCCAGGTTGTAGGCGGCAGAGGCGCCGGTATAACGCACGTGAGTTGGAAACAGCTCCGGCAGCAGTGCACCCATCGGCGCAAACGTCACGCCCATCAGGAACAGCTCAATGCACAGGAAGAGTGCCACGCCCCAGGTCGAGCCTTGGGTCAGCAGCGGTTCCATCAAAAAGCCCGACAAAATTGCCAGCACGCCGCCGATGAGCAGCACCGGTTTACGTCCGTAGCGGTCGCTGGCCCAGGCGGACAGTGGAGTAGCCGCCGCCATGAATAACACGGCGAAGCACAGCAAACCGAGGAAGGTTTCACGGCTGTAGCCCAGCGTCGCGACGCCATAACTCAAGGAAAACACCGTCGAGATATAAAACAGTGCGTAACACACCACCATCGCACCGGCACCCAGCAAGACAGGCACCCAGTATTGGCTGAACAGCTCGACCAGCGGGATTTTTACCCGTTCCTGGCGGGCCACGGCGTTGGCAAAGACCGGCGTTTCATGAAGCTTGAGGCGCACGTACAGGCCCACCATCACCAGCGCGGCACTGAGCAGGAACGGAATCCGCCAGCCCCAGGAGCGGAACTGTTCATCGTCCAGCACCATGGCCAGGGTGAGAAACAGGCCGTTGGCCGCAAGAAAGCCAATGGAAGGGCCGAGCTGCGGAAACATGCCGAACCAGGCGCGTTTGCCCTTGGGGGCGTTCTCCGTGGCCAGCAGCGCCGCGCCGCCCCATTCCCCGCCCAACCCCAGGCCCTGGCCGAAACGCAGCACGCAAAGCAGGATCGGCGCCCAGGCGCCGATGCTGTCATAGCCGGGTAGCACGCCGATCAGCGTGGTACATACGCCCATCAGCAACAGCGAGGCCACCAGGGTGGATTTGCGTCCGATGCGGTCGCCGAAGTGGCCAAACAGTGCCGAGCCCAGCGGTCGTGCCAGAAACGCGATGCCGAACGTCAGGAAAGCCGAGAGCATCTGCGCCGTCCCGGACGTCTGCGGAAAGAATACCGGGCCGATCACCAGTGCGGCAGCAGTGGCATAAACGTAGAAGTCGTAGAACTCGATGGCGGTGCCGATGAAGCTAGCGGTGGCCACGCGGGTGGCGGAGTTCGTCGGTTGCGCAGGCGCGTGGTCGTAGGTTGTGCTGGTCGTCATGCGGTTATCCCTGACAGTCATGTGCCCCAGTGGAGCGAATTATTATGGTTGAACACCCAGGGATGTGGGTTTGCAGCAGAGTGCGGGTAGCACAGCGTAGCGGGGGGCTTGGGTAAGCGCCTCGATTATAGGAAGGTGGCTAACGATTCAACAAGGGGGCAAGAATGCTCAGCCTGCCGTGGCCGCGACGGGCGCCGGGCCGGTATGCCAGATCAATACCCGAGTGACGCGGTTGTCTTCGGTCTCGAGGATTTCCAGGCGGTAACGACCGATTTTCAGGCATACCGCGCTCTCGGGAATGGTTTCCAGCGCCTCGGTCACCAGCCCGTTAAGGGTTTTCGGGCCATCGCATGGCAGGTGCCAGCCGAGGCTCTTGTTGAGGTCGCGTATCGATGCGGCGCCATCGATCACCAGGCGGCCGTCGGCCTGGGGGTGGATGTGCGGGTTGTCCAGACTTTGCTGGCTTTCGAACTCGCCGACGATTTCTTCGAGAATGTCTTCCAGGGTCACGATGCCAAGCACCTCGCCGTACTCGTCGACGACCATGCCAAGCCGACGCTGCTGCTTGTGGAAATTCAGCAGTTGCAGTTGCAGCGGAGTGCTTTCCGGTACGAAGTACGGTTCGCGACTGGCCGCCATCAGCGCGTCCAGTGTCAGGCTGTTGTCGGCCAGCAGATGGCCGATTTGCCGAGTGTTGAGCACGGCTTCAACCTGATTGATGTCGCTGTGAAACACCGGCAGGCGCGTGCGGGTGTTGTTGCGCAGTTGTTCGATGATTTCTTCGATCGGGTCATCGAGGTTGATCCCGTCGACTTCGCTGCGCGGCACCAGAATGTCGTTGACCGTGATGTTGTCCAGCGCATGGATGCCGGGCAGCGGATGTGGCCGGTGGACGGCGGGTTCGCGGTCATCGTGTTGGGCGTGTGGTGCCTCGTCTTCGCTCTGTTGCACGACCTTGACCTTGCGGGCCAGTGGACGAATCAACAGTTTGGCGATGGCATCAAGCAACCAGGCAGCGGGGTAAACCATTTTCAGCGGGACGCGCAGCAAGCTGTTGCCAAAGGCGAGGATGGCATCCGGATGGCGGGCGGCAACGGCACGGGGCAAATAGTCGGCAAGCACCAGAAGAATGGCGCCCGCACCGAGGCACGCGATCCATGGACCGTTCTGCGCCCAGGTGAAAATCGCCAGCAAGGTGCAAATGACCACGACCAGCGCGCGACACAGGGTATTGCAGAAGATCAGGCTGACGAGCGGGAAGCTCAGCCTGGCCGGTGGCTTGTCGCTCGAGCGCGAAGCGATGCGTTTGGCCAGCAGATATTGATGTGCGGCTTCAATGGCGGAAAACAGTCCCGACCATAAAACCAGCAGAGCCACTACAGCGAGCATTGGCCCTAAGGGCAAGTCGTCCATTAATGCCGCCCGTTAGATATGCAGGATGTATTCACGGACCAGCTTGCTGCCGAAATACGCCAGCATCAACAGGCAGAATCCGGCAAGGGTCCAGCGAATGGCCTTGTGTCCGCGCCAGCCGAGGCGATTGCGCCCCCAGAGCAGCACGCTGAAGACGATCCAGGCCAGGCAGGCCAGCAAGGTCTTGTGCACCAGGTGTTGGGCGAACAGGTTGTCGACGAACAGCCATCCGGAAATCAACGACATCGACAGCAGAGTCCAGCCGGCCCAGAGGAAGCCGAACAGCAGGCTTTCCATGGTCTGCAGCGGCGGGAAGTTCTTGATCAGCCCGGACGGATGCTTGTGCTTGAGCTGATGGTCCTGGACCAGCAGCAACAGCGACTGGAATACCGCGATGGTGAACATGCCGTAGGCGAGGATCGACAGCAGGATATGGGCAAGGATGCCCGGTTCTTCGTCGATGATCTGTACCGTGCCGGCGGGAGCGAACTGCGCCAGGAGCACGGTCAGCGCGCCGAGGGGAAACAGTAAGACCAGCAGGTTCTCCACGGGGATTCGCGAGCAGGCCAGCAAAGTCAGGGCGATGACTGCGGCGGCAATCAGGCTGGCGGCACTGAAGAAATCCAGGCCCAGGCCGATCGGCGTCAGCAGGTGGGTCACCAGGCTGGCGCCATGGGCCAGCACCGCGAGTACGCCGAGCGTGACCAGCAGGCGCTTGTTGGCCTTGGCGCAGTTGGCCAGGCGGGTGCCCTGATAAATAGTCGCAGCGGCGTATAAACAGGCGGCGGCGAGGGTGGTAAGCAAACTGGGTGACAAGGGGAGCATAAGTCCTGTTAGGCAAGCCCGAAAGGCGCTGAGTTTGGCATAGAACCCACGCGGCACGAAAGACCAGACAAGCTGATGGCGAGGTGTCCGCCGACCGCAGTCTTCGCTATAATCCGCGACCTGCCCACGCCGCAGGCTCGCCGAGCACAGTTTTAGTCCGGTCCGGGCCGCCATTATCCCGGTCTACACAGGGCCTGAAAGGATCGCGCAATGTTTGAAAACTTAACCGACCGTCTCTCGCAGACGCTGCGCCATGTCACCGGCAAGGCCAAGCTGACTGAAGACAACATCAAAGACACCCTGCGCGAAGTGCGCATGGCGCTGCTCGAAGCCGACGTCGCCCTGCCAGTGGTCAAGGACTTCGTCAATTCGGTCAAGGAGCGCGCTGTCGGCACCGAGGTGTCGCGCAGCCTGACGCCGGGCCAGGCCTTCGTGAAAATCGTCCAGGCCGAACTCGAAAGCCTGATGGGCGCAGCCAACGAAGATCTGAACCTCAGCGCCGTGCCGCCAGCGGTCATCCTGATGGCCGGTTTGCAGGGCGCGGGTAAAACCACCACCGCCGGCAAGCTCGCGCGCTTCCTGAAAGAGCGCAAGAAGAAGTCGGTCATGGTCGTGTCTGCGGACGTTTACCGTCCAGCGGCGATCAAACAGCTGGAAATGCTCGCCGGTGAAGTGGGCGTGACCTTCTTCCCGTCCGACCTGAGCCAGAAGCCGGTCGAGATCGCGCAAGCGGCTATTAAGGAAGCAAAGCTCAAATTCATCGACGTGGTCATCGTCGATACCGCCGGTCGCCTGCACATCGATGAAGAGATGATGGGCGAGATCAAGGCGTTGCATGCCGCGATCAACCCGGTTGAAACCCTGTTCGTGGTCGACGCCATGACCGGTCAGGACGCCGCCAACACGGCCAAGGCCTTTGGCGATGCACTGCCGCTGACCGGTGTGATCCTGACCAAGGTCGACGGCGACGCCCGTGGCGGTGCTGCGCTGTCGGTTCGCGCCATCACCGGCAAGCCGATCAAGTTCATCGGTATGGGCGAGAAGAGCGAAGCGCTCGATCCGTTCCATCCTGAGCGTATCGCTTCGCGCATCCTCGGCATGGGCGACGTGCTCAGCCTGATCGAGCAGGCGGAAGCGACCCTCGACAAGGACAAGGCCGACAAGCTGGCCAAGAAGCTGAAGAAGGGCAAGGGTTTCGACCTCGAAGACTTCCGCGATCAGCTGCAACAAATGAAGAACATGGGTGGCCTCGGCGGCCTCATGGACAAACTGCCGAACATGGGCGGTGTGAACCTGGCGCAAATGGGCAATGCCCAGAGTGCGGCAGAGAAGCAATTCAAGCAGATGGAAGCCATCATCAACTCCATGACCCCGGCCGAGCGCCGTGACCCTGAGCTGATCAGCGGTTCGCGCAAACGCCGTATCGCCATGGGTTCCGGCACCCAGGTGCAGGACATCGGACGCTTGATCAAGCAGCACAAGCAGATGCAGAAGATGATGAAGAAATTCTCTGCGAAAGGCGGAATGGCCAAGATGATGCGCGGCATGGGCGGTATGTTGCCCGGCGGCGGCATGCCGAAAATTTAGTGCCCTGTCACGCCAATACTGCTCAATATTGGCGTAACAGGGCACCAGAATCCGCGCCGGTCATCGCACCGGCGCAGACCCGCACGGAAGCGGGATCTACAGCAAACCCGCGCTTGGCGGGAGCTGACCGGCCGTTTTCAACGACGGCTCTATAGCAAATCTGCATGGCGTCCGATAGGCCGCCGGAAAAAGTCATTTGCAAAAGTCCGGATATTCCTTAGAATATGCGGCCTTTCGGGCACCCATGCCCGCTGTGCCTTTAGATTTGCAGCACCGACTACAGGAACGATGTTCACATGCTAACAATCCGTCTTGCCCTTGGCGGCTCCAAAAAGCGCCCGTTTTACCACTTGACCGTAACCGACAGCCGCAACCCGCGCGACGGTTCGCACAAGGAACAGGTTGGTTTCTTCAACCCTGTTGCTCGTGGTCAAGAAGTTCGTCTGTCCGTGAACCAAGAGCGCGTAGCCTACTGGCTGAGCGTTGGTGCACAACCTTCTGAGCGCGTTGCTCAGTTGTTGAAGGAATCTGCCAAGGCTGCGGCCTGAGCAATATGAACGCGACGCCAGCTGTTGCTGATGATTTGATCGTTATCGGCAAGATTTATTCTGTTCACGGCGTTCGCGGCGAAGTGAAGGTGTATTCCTTTACTGATCCGATCAAGAACCTGCTGGATTACAAAACCTGGACGCTCAAGCGTGACGGCAATGTAAAGCAGGTAGAGCTGGTCAGCGGACGCGGGAACGACAAGTTCCTGGTCGCAAAGCTCAAGGGTCTGGATGATCGTGAAGAAGCTCGTCTTCTGGCCGGTTATGAGATCTGCGTGCCGCGCAACCTGTTCCCTGAACTGACCGACGGCGAGTACTACTGGTACCAGCTGGAAGGTCTCAAGGTCATCGACACCCTCGGGCAACTGTTCGGGAAGATCGATCACCTGCTGGAGACCGGCTCGAATGATGTAATGGTGGTCAAGCCTTGCGCTGGCAGCCTGGATGATCGCGAACGCCTGTTGCCCTATACCGAGCAATGCGTGTTGGCCGTCGACCTGGCAGCAGGCGAGATGAAGGTGGATTGGGACGCGGATTTCTAAGCGTGGCTAACTTGCGCGTAGAAGTGATCAGTTTGTTTCCCGAGATGTTCTCCGCCATCAGCGAGTACGGCATCACCAGTCGGGCGGTGAAACAGGGGCTGTTGCAGCTCACCTGTTGGAATCCGCGAGACTACACGACGGATCGACATCACACTGTGGATGATCGCCCATTTGGCGGTGGTCCGGGCATGGTGATGAAGATCAAGCCCCTGGAAGATGCTCTGGTTCAGGCCAAGGCAGCAGCCGGGGAGGCGGCGAAGGTGATTTACCTGTCCCCCCAAGGCCGTCAACTGACTCAGTCGGCGGTACGCGAGTTGGCGAATCTGGATGCATTGATCCTGATTGCCGGCCGCTATGAAGGCATTGACGAGCGTTTTATTGATGCTCATGTCGATGAAGAGTGGTCGATTGGCGACTATGTACTGTCTGGCGGCGAGCTGCCGGCGATGGTCCTGATCGATGCGGTTACACGACTGCTGCCTGGAGCTTTAGGGCATGCGGACTCCGCCGAGGAAGATTCCTTTACGGATGGTTTGCTGGATTGCCCGCACTACACCCGACCGGAGGTGTATGCGGATCAGCGTGTTCCCGACGTATTGCTAAGTGGCAATCACGCGCACATCCGGCGTTGGCGTTTACAGCAGTCCCTTGGTCGGACCTTTGAACGACGCGCCGATCTTCTGGAAAGCCGCTCGCTTTCTGGAGAAGAGAAGAAGCTGCTCGAGGAATACATCCGCGAGCGGGACGATAGTTAACAACGTATCGATGGTAGATCCGACGATTTACCTTAGGAGCACAGCATGACTAACAAAATCATCCTTGCACTCGAAGCAGAGCAGATGACCAAAGAGATCCCTACCTTTGCCCCGGGCGACACCATTGTCGTTCAGGTGAAAGTGAAGGAAGGCGACCGTTCGCGTCTGCAAGCGTTCGAAGGTGTTGTTATCGCCAAGCGTAACCGCGGCGTAAACAGTGCATTCACCGTTCGTAAAATCTCCAACGGCGTTGGCGTAGAACGTACTTTCCAGACCTACAGCCCGCAAATCGACAGCATGGCCGTTAAACGTCGCGGTGACGTACGTAAAGCCAAGCTGTACTACCTGCGTGACCTGTCTGGTAAAGCAGCTCGCATCAAGGAAAAACTGGCTTAAGTCCAGCTTCCGATGCAGAAAAAAGCAGCCTACGGGCTGCTTTTTTGTTGCCTGCGATTTATCTTCCCTGACCGTACTGTCGGTCTTGCCTGAGCCTTTATGTCCGCCATCGATCATCCCCTGATAGACCAGTTCCTCGACGCCCTTTGGCTGGAGAAAGGTCTTTCCGATAACACCCGCGATGCCTATCGCAGTGACCTCGCGCTGTTCAACGGCTGGTTGCAGGAAAAGGGCCTGGAGCTGATCAACGCCGGGCGCGAGTTGATCCTCGACCACCTGGCCTGGCGCCTGGAGCAAAACTACAAGCCCCGCTCAACGGCAAGGTTTCTCTCTGGCGTGCGTGGCTTCTATCGCTATCTGCTGCGGGAAAAGTTGATCGCGGTCGATCCAACATTAAGAATCGACATGCCGCAACTTGGGCGACCGTTGCCCAAATCCTTGTCGGAAGCCGATGTGGAAGCCCTGCTGAAGGCCCCTGATTTGAGCGAAGCCATCGGCCAGCGTGACCGCGCCATGCTCGAAGTGCTCTACGCCTGCGGGCTGCGGGTCACGGAGCTGATCAGCCTGACACTGGAGCAGGTCAATTTGCGCCAAGGGGTCTTGCGTGTGATGGGCAAGGGCAGCAAGGAGCGGCTGGTGCCGATGGGCGAGGAAGCGATTGTCTGGGTCGAGCGCTACATGCGCGATGGCCGTGGCGAATTGCTTGGCGGGCGTCCCAGCGATGTGTTGTTTCCCAGCCAGCGCGGCGAGCAGATGACCCGTCAGACGTTCTGGCACCGCATCAAGCATCAGGCCAAAGTCGCCGGGATCGGCAAATCGCTGTCGCCGCACACCCTGCGTCATGCCTTCGCCACGCATCTGCTCAACCATGGTGCGGATTTGCGTGTGGTGCAGATGTTGCTGGGGCACAGTGATTTGTCGACAACGCAGATTTATACCCACGTCGCCCGCGCGCGATTGCAGGATCTGCACGCCAAGCACCACCCGCGCGGCTAAATACCGTTCCTGAAACTGAAATGCTTACCTGTGGCGAGGGGGTTTACCCCCGTTCGGCTGCGCAGCAGTCGTAAACCGGTACTCACGGAGCAACTAATTTAACCTCGTGGCAGATTGTGGGGTTGCTGCGCAACCCAACGGGGGTAAACCCCCTCGCCACAATGAATATTGCCAAACAGGCATCGTAGGCTGTCCTGCGTCACCTGCATTCGGCCACCGTTGCCTTATGTGGTAGGCTTTGTCGGTTTGCACGATGGGCGGTTATGACCCGGTGTTTCGGCACGGGCGTTCTGATCGTCACATTTGTCCGCCTTCAGGAGTTCTCATGCGTCTGACCCAGATTTTCGCCGCCGCAGCCATTGCGTTGGTCAGCACCTTTGCCGTCGCCGATGACGCGGCCGACAAAGCCATTCGTAAAAGTCTGGAAAACCTCCAGCTCGAAGTACCGGTAGAAACCATCACCGCCAGTCCGTTGCCGGGTTTGTATGAAGTCAAACTCAAGGGCAGCCGCGTGCTGTATGCCAGTGCTGACGGGCAATATGTCGTTCAGGGCTACATGTTCCAGCTCAAGGACGGCAAGCCCGTCAACCTGACCGAAAAGACCGAACGCCTGGGCATTTCCAAACTGGTCAACGAAATCCCGGTCGCTGAAACCGTGGTGTACCCGGCCATCGGCGAAACAAAATCGCACATCACCGTGTTCACCGACACCACTTGCCCCTACTGCCACAAGCTGCACGCCGAAATCCCGGAGTTGAACAAGCGCGGAATCGAAGTGCGTTACGTGGCGTTCCCGCGTCAGGGGCTGGGCTCGCCGGGTGATGAGCAATTGCAGGCGGTGTGGTGCTCCAAAGACAAGAAAGCGGCCATGGACAAAATGGTCGACGGCAAGGAAATCAAGGCCGCCAAGTGCGATAACCCGGTTGCCAAACAGTTCGCCCTCGGTCAGTCGATTGGCGTGAACGGTACACCGGCCATCGTTTTGGCCGATGGTCAGGTCATTCCGGGCTACCAGCCTGCGCCACAAGTCGCCAAACTGGCGCTGGGCGCGAAGTAAATTCGCATCGTCACGGTCAGCCATTGACGATCATGGTCCGGCAGCAACATCGCCGTGCCATTAATAGAGAGCCGCGAACATGCGGCTGTTTTCACGGCCGGCCTCGAGTCGGCCGTTTTATGGGGAGTTCACAGTGAAACCGGTCAAAGTAGGCATCTGTGGGTTAGGGACCGTCGGTGGCGGTACCTTCAACGTACTTCAGCGCAACGCCGAGGAAATCTCTCGTCGTGCCGGGCGTGGGATCGAAGTGGCACAAATTGCCATGCGCACGCCAAAGCCTCAGTTCCAAACGACCGGTATTGCGATTACCAACGATGTCTTCGAAGTGGCCACGAACCCTGAGATCGACATCGTGATAGAGCTGATGGGCGGCTATACCGTTGCCCGCGAGCTGGTACTCAAGGCCATCGAGAATGGCAAGCATGTGGTCACCGCGAACAAGGCGCTCATCGCCGTTCACGGTAATGAAATTTTCGCCAAGGCACGCGAGAAGGGCGTGATTGTTGCGTTTGAAGCAGCCGTGGCGGGTGGCATTCCAGTCATCAAGGCGATCCGTGAAGGCTTGTCCGCCAACCGCATCAACTGGGTGGCCGGGATCATCAACGGCACCGGCAACTTCATTCTCACCGAGATGCGCGAGAAAGGCCGGACCTTCGAAGACGTGTTGGCCGAAGCGCAAGCCCTGGGCTATGCCGAAGCCGACCCGACCTTTGACGTTGAAGGCATCGATGCGGCGCACAAGCTGACGATTCTGGCTTCGATTGCATTCGGCATTCCGCTGCAATTCGACAAGGCTTACACCGAAGGCATCACCAAACTGACCACCGCCGACGTCAACTACGCCGAAGCGCTGGGTTATCGCATCAAGCATCTGGGGGTGGCGCGCAGCACCGCATCCGGTATTGAACTGCGCGTGCACCCGACGCTGATCCCGGCCGATCGCCTGATCGCCAACGTCAACGGCGTAATGAACGCGGTGATGGTCAACGGAGACGCCGCCGGTTCGACCCTGTTCTACGGCGCCGGCGCCGGCATGGAACCGACCGCTTCGTCGGTGATCGCCGACCTGGTGGACGTGGTTCGCGCCATGACCTCCGACCCGGAAAACCGCGTACCGCACCTGGCTTTCCAGCCGGACTCGTTGTCCGCTCACCCGATCCTGCCGATCGAATCCTGCGAAAGCGCTTACTACTTGCGCATCCAGGCCAAGGACCATCCGGGCGTATTGGCCCAGGTGGCAAGCATCCTCTCTGAGCGGGGGATCAACATCGAGTCGATCATGCAGAAGGAAGCCGAAGAGCACGACGGCCTGGTGCCGATGATCCTGCTGACCCACCGAGTGGTGGAACAGCGCATCAACGATGCCATCGCAGCTTTGGAAGCCCTGGCGGGCGTGGTCGGTCCGGTTGTACGGATCCGTGTCGAGCACCTGAACTAAGCCGTTATCGTTTACCGGGCGCCGTGTCGGGCGCCCGGCACTGCGAACACTGTCCATTGGAGTCAGTCATGCGTTACATCAGTACCCGCGGCCAGGCACCGGCCCTGAATTTCGAAGACGTCCTGCTGGCAGGTCTTGCCACCGACGGCGGTCTGTACGTCCCGGAAAACCTGCCACGTTTTACCCAGGAAGAAATCGCTTCCTGGGCCGGCCTGCCGTATCACGAGCTGGCTTTCCGGGTCATGCGCCCGTTCGTCACCGGCAGCATTCCCGATGCCGATTTCAAAAAGATTCTTGAAGAAACCTACGGTGTGTTCGCCCATAGCGCCGTCGCGCCGCTGCGTCAGCTGAACGGCAACGAATGGGTGCTGGAGCTGTTCCACGGCCCGACCCTTGCGTTCAAGGATTTCGCCCTGCAACTGCTGGGTCGTTTGCTCGATTACGTGCTGGAAAAGCGCGGCGAGCGCGTGGTGATCGTCGGTGCCACCTCCGGTGATACCGGTTCGGCCGCCATCGAAGGTTGCAAGCACTGCGAAAACGTCGACATTTTTATCCTGCACCCGCACAACCGTGTGTCCGAAGTGCAACGTCGACAGATGACCACGATCTTCGGTGAGAACATCCACAACATCGCCATCGAAGGCAACTTCGATGACTGCCAGGAAATGGTCAAGGCGAGTTTCGCCGACCAGAGCTTCCTCAAGGGCACTCGCCTGGTGGCGGTGAACTCGATCAACTGGGCGCGGATCATGGCCCAGATCGTTTACTACTTCCACGCAGCCCTGCAGTTGGGCGGCCCGGCGCGCTCGGTGTCGTTCTCGGTGCCGACCGGCAACTTCGGCGACATTTTCGCCGGTTACCTGGCGCGCAACATGGGCCTGCCGATCAATCAATTGATCGTCGCCACCAATCGCAACGACATCCTGCACCGCTTCATGAGCGGCAACCAGTACGTCAAGGAAACCCTGCACGCCACCCTGTCGCCGTCGATGGACATCATGGTGTCATCGAACTTCGAACGCCTGCTGTTTGATCTGCACGGTCGCAACGGCGCGGCGATTGCCGGTCTGATGGACAGTTTCAAGCAAGGTGGTGGTTTCAGCGTCGAGCAGGAGCGCTGGACCGAAGCCCGCAAACTGTTCGACTCGCTGGCCGTGGATGACGCACAAACCTGCGAAACCATCGCCGAAGTTTACGAGCAAACCGGCGAAGTGCTGGATCCGCATACGGCGATCGGCGTCAAGGCAGCACGCGAATGCCGTCGCAGTCTGGATATCCCGATGGTGATTCTGGGCACGGCGCATCCGGTCAAGTTTCCGGATGCGGTGGAGAAAGCCGGCGTAGGAAAAGCGCTGGAACTCCCTGTACATCTTTCTGATTTGTTTGAAAGAGATGAGCGTTGCACCGTGTTGCCGAACGAGCTGAAAGCCGTACAGGCCTTTGTCAGCCAGCATGGCAACCGCGGTAAGCCATTGTAACGGGCAAAACCTGTCACACATTGAAGCCCGTCCCTGACGGGCTTTCTCGTTTCTGCGTGCCACACTGCCGTCGAGATTCGCCCCTGAAGGACGGGTGAACTGAACACAAGGATGTGGCAATGCCGTGTTTCCATGAGTCAAAACCAGCGATGTGCTGGTTGTTTTTTATTGCGGCCCTGGGCTTTGCCCAGTGGGCCGTGGCGGCGCAAATGATGGCTTTTGAGTCGGACGTTGCAGCCGCCGCCCCGGTGCTCGCGCTGGATGCGCAGGAGCGCAAATACCTCGCTGAGCAGCGTCAGGTTGTCGTTGCGTTGACACAGTACCCGTTGTATCTGTTCAAGGACGAGCACGGCCATTGGAGCGGCTTCAACAATGATGTGCTGGAGCGCATCAGCACCCTGACAGGGCTGAAGTTCGTCTACGAAGAGACGTTCTCCTCCGACCAGTTGCTCCAGCGCCTGGAAAGTGGTGCAGCCGACATGAGCACGATGTTGTCCATGAACGACGAGCGCAGGGCATTCCTGGATTTCAGTCATGCGTACGGTGGCGCAAGCTGGGTGCTTATCGGTCATAGCGAAGCGCCCGCCGTGCAGTCGTTGGAGCAGTTGGCGAAAAAGGTCCTGGTGTTACCGACCCGACACGCGCTGGAAGCTGTGATTCGGCATGAGTATCCAGCCATCGAGCTGCGCTCGGTCAAGACCTACGCCGAGGCTCGGGCGTTGGTCGAAAGCGGCGAAGCCTACGCGACCATCGACACCGAAGTCGGCGCCCGACTCTATCCTTCGGGGCGGCTCAAGGTCGGCGCAGCGATAGAGGGCAAATGGGACGCTGATTACCTGGCTGTGCGCAAAGGCCAACCACAACTGTTGAGCATCCTCAACAAGGCGCTCGAAGCATTTTCACCAGCTGAGTTACGCGCGATTCGCCACAAATGGTTCGGAGCAACGGCACCCGTAGCGACGCCTTCGGCGTGGGAACGGCTGGATTGCTGGAGCGTTGTTGTTTGCAGCGTATTTGCACTGCTTTGCCTGGTCTGGAATCGTCGCCTCACGACACTGATCCAGCAGCGCCAGGATGCCGCGAACGACCTTCGCGATCAGTTGGCGTTCCAGCATACGTTGCTGGACGCTATGCCCGATCCGATGTTCGTTCGTGATCTGCAAGGGCGCCTGGTCATGTGCAACAAGAGTTACGAGGAGCATCTGGCGATACGCTTCGATCAGGCTCAGGGGCGCCAGCTCATCGAGCTCGACATCATGCCCAAAGCGACGGCCGAACTTCTGCATGCCGAGCTCATGGTTCAACTGAACACGCGCAAGCCATGCTTCAGCGAGCGGCAATTGCTCTTGCACAGTGGCCTCAAGGACGTCTATCAATGGACGGTGCCGTTCTACAGTGCGGACGGGCAATTGCGCGGTCTGTTGGGGGGCTGGAGTGATATCGGTCAACGGGGTCGACAGGCGTGACGGAGTTGTTTTCTCTCTGTCATCTTGGCCATGCATGCTCTCTCGATCAGGGACGCCGTTATGTCTTTCAGAACTTTCTTCCCGGGCCAGCGGTCATTTACTGTAGTGACGCCCCAGGCACTTTGTTTTCGGACTATTGAGTGGTGATCGAGATGGAAAGTATCAGTCTCTTGCTCGGTGAGGCTCTGAGCCCGTATCAAGTGACATTGACCCCGTCAGGTATTCAGGGTGAATGCCGTGTGACATTGAGGAACGCGATCGGTGAGATCGTGGTCGAGCGCAAGTTCAATCAGGCGCAGTTGAGCGACAAGCGCTTGCTGACCGATGTGGTCGACGGCTTGCATCGCGATGTGCTGATTGCTGAAGGACGCCTGGAGCCTTGTGTGATCGCGGCGCTGCGTAATGCCGCTCAGGACAAGCTGTTGGCTAGTCGAAATTGAATTGTCATTTGTGGGAACCTTCCTGCACCAAGGTCAGTCAGACCCATTAACAACAGGATCAAGCATTGTGCTCCGGTGCTTGTAGCTTGTTGCTACGGGTCTGATGCAGGCCACGTTTAACCCCGAGTCGTCTCCCCACTTCTCGGGGTTTCTTTTTGCCCAGCGTTTGTCAGTGCCCGGTCTGTTGCTCGAAAAATGTCCTGGAAGCCTCCAGGTATTCACTGCGACTTTCCGGGTCAAGCCAGGCCGCGTAGGCCTCGCTCAGATAGTCACGGGGCAGGGTACGCAACAGTTGGTTTATTTCGGTGATCGCCTTTCGACCCTGCGGCGTGTCGGTGCAGCCGATGTAACCGGACAAGTATTTACCGGTGTTGCGAATCGGGTAGAACTGCAATTCATTCTCCGCGATCCCTTGCTGCTGCGCCTGATAACGGATTTCCGGACGATAGCCCAGCAACAGCTGCAAGCGTCCCAGGCGTTGCATTTGCAAGAGGCTGCCCAATGCGTCGTTACCGTAATGGAGCGTCAAGGCCTTGGGCGGAGCCTGTTTGAGCAGCACGTCGAGGTACTCGCCGTAGTTGCGTTCGGCGACGATCCCCAGCGTCACGGTGCCGGTGGCCAGCAGGGCGGCCAGATCCACTTCTCCATCCTTGATGAATGGCGCCAGCACGTTGCGATCAACGCGGCGCACGGCCAGGCCATTGCTCATGGCGCGGAATACCGGGATGGAAAACGCGATCCAGGTTTCGCGTTCCTTGCTCCAGTTCAAAGCGGCATCACACGTGAGAGAGGGCTCGTGGAGCATCTGCAAGCCGCGCGCGCGATTGACCTTCATCACGCTGTGTTGGTACTGCGGCATGCCGGCGATCAGTTTCGTCAACAGTTGGTCGATAATGCCCAGGCCTTTTTTCGGTCCTTCGAAAATGAACAGCGGTGGCAGGTCGCGTTTGAGCCAGATCAGCGTGTCTTTGGGTTGCGCCAACGCCGGCGGTGACGTAGCGCTAATCAACAGAACGCTCGCCACCGCACACAACGCCCGCCCGTTACGCCACAGGCAGTGCTTGAAGAGTTGCGCAAGCAGACGCTTGAGCTCAGATGGCTCCGTCTTTGCGCAGTTGTGCGATCTGCGACGCGTCATAGCCAAGTTCCTGGAGTACCTGCGCGTTGTGCTCGCCCAGTTGCGGCCCGACCCATTCACAATCACCGGGTGTGTCAGAGAGTTTCGGCACAATTCCCGGCATCTTGAAATCTTTGCCATCCGGCAGTTTGGCCTGCAGGAACATTTCCCGGGCGAGGTACTGCGGATCGCTGAACATGTCTTCGGCGCTGAAGATTCGGCTGGCCGGTACGTCGGCCTGATTCAGCAGCTCAAGAATCCTGTCCAGCGGCAACGAATTGACCCAGCGATCAATGACGCCGTAGAGCTCGTCACGGCGGCTGTCACGCCCGTCGTTGCTGGCCAGCAACGGGTCGTTGGCCAGGTCTTCGCGACCCATGATCAGCATGAAACGCTTGAAGATCGCATCGCCGTTGGCGCCGATCTGTACGTGCTTGCCGTCGGCACTGGTATGGATCGAAGAGGGCGTGATGCCGGGCATGATGTTGCCGGTCCGTTCACGGATGAAACCGAACACGTCGAACTCCGGGACCATGCTTTCCATCATGGCGAAGATCGCTTCATACAGCGCTACATCAACCACCTGGCCCTGGCCGCCGTTGACCTCCCGGTGCCGCAAAGCCATCAGCGCGCCGATCACGCCCCAGAGTGCGGCAATCGAGTCGCCAATGGATATGCCGGTGCGCACCGGTGGGCGATCTTCAAAACCGGTGATGTAGCGCAAACCGCCCATGGACTCGCCGACCGCACCAAACCCTGGTTGATCTTTCATCGGCCCGGTCTGGCCGAAGCCCGAGAGCCGCACCATTACCAGCTTCGGATTCAATGCATGCAGGATCTCCCAGCCCAGGCCAAGTTTTTCCAGGACGCCGGGGCGGAAGTTCTCGATGAGGATGTCCGCTTCGCCGAGCAGCTTTTTCAGAATCGCCAGGCCGTCGGGATGCTTGAGGTTCAGGGTCAGGGACTTTTTATTGCGTGCCTGCACAAACCACCACAGCGAAGTGCCCTCATACAACTTGCGCCATTTGCGTAACGGATCGCCGCCGTCCGGGGATTCGACCTTGATCACATCGGCGCCGAATTCAGCGCAAATGCGCGAAGCAAATGGCCCGGCAATCAACGTGCCCAATTCAACGACTTTCAGGCCCGAGAGCGGTTTGGCGGTCAACGACATACGTGATCCTGTAGGAAAAGGGGTTGAGCGAGTACAGAGTTTTAACATAGCCGACCGTCAGGCGCCCCAGGTAGATCGGCTTCTATTCGTTCAATGGTGGTTGCATCGGTTAGACTTGCCGCCTTTCCCCGTATCAAGAAGCCCGTTCATGGCCCAGCCGTCCACGACCTACAAGTTTGAACTGAACCTCACCGACCTCGACCGTAGCGTCTACGAGAGCGTCAAGCAGACCATCGCCCGTCATCCTTCGGAAACCGAAG